>CAIXZI010000581.1 GCA_903923915.1 uncultured Bacteroidota bacterium | reverse complement strand
CAAATCAGATTGATTTACCCTAATTTCTTTATTTGAAATAATTTCGCTTGAACTTAATTTTAACTGCTTTTCAAAAATCCAGTTGCAAATATTTTGCAACTCACTTTCGGTATAGATGCTAGTCAATTCTTTTTTATAGAATTTGATAACGTCCGTTAATAAATTAGAATGAATTTCCATTTACTCTTTATCCTTCAATAATTTTTCAAGTACATATAATTCGTCACGTAAACGAGCGGCTTCTACAAAATCTAATTCTTTAGAAGCACGCAACATAGCCGATTTTAATAAGCCTATTTGCTTTTTTAATTCGCCTTCGTTCATGTATTGCACAACAGGATCGGCAGCTAAACTTGTATCAAAATTTTCGGTGTAAGCTTTTACTAATCTTCCATCAACACTTACTTCAGTAGGAGAGAAGGCATCTTTCTTTTTTCGCCCGGCTTGTGTAGGCGTAATTTTATGATTGAAATTATATTCAATTTGTTTGGTACGTCTGCGTTGCGTTTCATCAATGGTAAACTGCATACTATCGGTGATTTTATCAGCATACATAATTACGCGTCCGTTTACATTACGCGCAGCACGGCCTGTAGTTTGTATTAACGAAGTTACATTGCGCAAAAAGCCTTCTTTATCAGCATCTAAAATGGCAACTAAAGATACTTCTGGTAAATCTAATCCTTCACGCAAAAGATTTATTCCTATTAAAACATCAATCATACCAACGCGCAGCTGACGCAAAATCTCAACACGCTCTAACGTATCAATATCAGAATGTATATAACGGCAACGAATTTTTAGTTTCGTCATATACTTAGCAAGCTCTTCCGACATACGTTTGGTAAGCGTTGTAACCAACACACGTTCATCAAGTTCAATCGTTTTATGAATTTCCTCCAACAAATCATCTACTTGATTTTGGCACGGACGAACATCTATTTGCGGATCTATAATTCCTGTTGGGCGAATTAATTGCTCAACAATAACACCTTCTGCTTTTTTTAATTCGTATTCAGCAGGCGTTGCACTTACATAAATAGTTTGCGGCAACAGACTTTCAAATTCTTCAAATTTTAACGGACGATTATCTATTGCCGCAGGCAAACGAAAACCATACTCAACCAAATTTACTTTACGCGAGTAATCGCCACCATACATAGCATGCACTTGCGGTATGGTAACATGACTTTCATCTATAACAAACAAAAAATCTTTCGGAAAATAATCTAACAAGCAAAAGGGGCGCATACCAGGCAAACGCCCGTCAATGTATCGCGAGTAATTTTCTATGCCGCTGCAATAACCCAACTCACGCATCATTTCAAGGTCGTGCTCAACGCGTTCTTTCAACCGTTTAGCTTCTACTACTTGTCCGTTTAAATTAAAATAATCTACCTGCGCCATCATATCATCCTGAATTTGATGCATAGCTTTTTGCATGGTTTCAGGCGCTGTAACATACATATTAGCTGGGTAAACAGTATATTCTTCAAAGGCTTCAATTTTTTTGCCGGATGAAGTATCAAATGTGTGAATGCTTTCTATTTCATCACCAAAGAAAGAAATGCGTAAAGAAAAATCTGCATAAGAAAGATTAACGTCAACTGTATCGCCCACAACACGAAAGCTGCCACGCCCAAATTCTTCCGTAGTGCGAGAGTATAAAGCTTGCACCAATTGGTGTAAAAATTTATTACGACTGATGCGCTGATTTACTTTAATTTCTACTAAACTTTTTCTAAACTCTTGTGGGTTACCAATACCATAGATACAGGAAACGGACGACACCACAATAACGTCTCTTCTGCCCGAAAGCAAAGATGAAGTGGCACTTAAACGAAGTTTTTCAATTTCGTCATTAACGGCTAAATCTTTTTCTATGTAAGTACCTGTGGTTGGAAGAAAGGCTTCGGGTTGATAATAATCGTAATACGAAACAAAATACTCAACTGCATTATCAGGAAAGAATTGTTTCAACTCGGCATATAATTGCGCTGCCAATGTTTTATTATGACTAAGCACCAAGGTTGGTCGGTTAACCTGATTGATAACATTAGCCACCGTAAATGTTTTACCCGAACCTGTAACGCCAAGTAACACCTGATCTTTTATATTTGCTTGCAAACCGGCAACAAGTTCTTTAATAGCCTGCGGCTGATCTCCGGTTGGTTGATATTCTGATGTTAATTTAAAATTCACGGTACAAAGTTAGGAGAATGAAAGATATACTTTAAAAATAAAAAAGCCCTGCAAACTCTGCAAGGCTTGATTTAATTATTGAAGTATCCGCAGAGGGACTTGAACCCTCACGCCTTGCGGCACACGCCCCTCAAACGTGCTTGTATACCAATTCCAACATGCGGACAATCTTAAAATAAAAAACCGTTTCTCTTGCAAGAAACGGTTTTTATAAACTAAGCTATTATTATTTTTTTGCAGCTGGTTTTGCAGCAGCGGCAGCAGCCGGAGCAGCAGCCGGAGCAGCAGCTTTAGGGGCAGCAGCCGGAGTTTCTTCAACTACGTTACGAGACATATTTACACTAACTACGCTAATGTTTTTTGGATTTAAAACTTCAACGCCGTCAATTTTAACATCACCAACAGATACACCTTTTCCAATAGTTAAGTTGGTAATATCTATATCAATTTGCCCTGGCAATTTATCAGCTAAACCTCTTACTTTAAGCATACGTTGTTTAAAGTTTAATTTTCCGCCGGCTTTAACACCTTCGCTTTGCCCTTTTAATTTTACAGGCACGTTCATTACAACTGGTTTAGTTGCAACAATTTCTAAAAAATCGGCGTGAATTAATTTGTCGCTAATTTTATGGTATTGAGCTTCTTGTAAAACAGCTTTTGTTTTTTTACCGTTAATATCAATTTCAACAAAACAAACTTCAGGTGTGTAGATGATGTGCCTAAAAGCCGTTTCATCTGCACTAAAATGTGTTTGTTCTTTACCGCCATAAAGTACGCAAGGCACTTTACCGGTGTTACGCAACAACGTTGCATCTACTTTTCCTACGTTCGCACGGGGCGAACCGCTCAATGTTACTATTTTCATTTTTTGTTTTTTTGTGAGTGTTTCAAAAGTCCCGCTTACTTTTTAATACTCGGTTTTTTTTATGTTTTTACGGGTTTAATTACACTATAAAATGAGAGCTGATAGACTCCAAATGCTCTACGTTATAAATAACTTTAGCAAACAATTCAGATACCGATATTACTTTAATTTTTCCAATGCTTTTATTTTGCGGAATTGTATCTGTTACAATCAATTCCGTCAATTTAGAGTTTTCAATATTTTCAATGGCTTTGCCAGATAATACACCATGTGTACAAACTGCACGCACACTAAGCGCACCACGTTCCATCATCATATCGGCAGCTTTGCAAAGCGTTCCGCCTGTGTCAATTAAATCATCCACTAAAACTATATTACGACCTTCAATTTCTCCAATAGCCGTCATGTGATCTACTACATTAGCCTGGGTGCGCTGTTTGTAGCAAATAACCATATCGCATTTTAAATATTTTGCATAGGCATTAGCACGTTTACTACCGCCCATATCAGGCGCAGCAACGGTTAAGTTTGGCAAATTTAATGCCTGAATATGCGGCATAAATAGGGTAGAGGCGTATAAATGATCTACGGGTACGTCAAAAAAACCTTGTATTTGGTCGGCATGTAAATCCATGGTCATTACACGGGTTGCGCCTGCTACGGCTAACATATCGGCTACTAATTTTGCACCAATAGCCACGCGTGGTTGGTCTTTTCTATCTTGGCGGGCATAGCCAAAATAAGGCAACACAGCTACAATTTCTTGTGCTGATGCGCGTTTTGCAGCATCAATTAAAAGTAAAAGTTCCATTAAGTTTTCGGCAGGTGGCATGGTAGATTGTATTAAAAATACTTTCTGTCCGCGCACACTTTCTTCAAACGAAATTTGAATTTCGCCATCGCTAAAGCGTATAAGCTTTACCTCGCCTAATTTAGAGCCATAAGAGGCAGCAATTTTTTCGGCTACTTCTTTAGATGCACTTCCTGCAAAAAATTTTACTTTCGATTCCATAATTTTAGGGTTGCGAATGTACTAAAAGTAAAAGAATAATGCAAGCCTCATTTAGGGGTTTATTTGCGTTAGGGATTGCAGCAAAAATCCTTTTTATGTAATCATAAAAAGATTGCAGCGAAAAGCCCGACCCCGCCTAAGCGAGGGAACGCCCAAATTACGCTATAAAACAGGCCACTTAATTTCTACCAAAGTGCCTGTGGCTGAGCCTTTTGCATCGTATAAATCGGTAAAATTAACGGTATAAGATAGCTGCTGAACGTGACTTAAAAGACGCAGACGATCGTTAGTGATTTTCATACCTAAAGAAGCATGGTTTTTACGCGATTGATTTTTTATTTCGGCTGCCTTTTTCCGTCCGATACCATTATCTACAATTGTGGCATAAAGGAAATTATCTTTTATGAAGAAACTTATTTTTAAAATTCCGGGTGCGTCTTTAGGTACAAGTCCGTGTAGGATAGCATTTTCTACATACGGTTGCAGCAACATGGTGGGTATTTGTTCGTAATCAGGATCTATTGAACTATCTATAATTACTTCATAATCAAACAGACTGCTAAACCGCATTTTTTCTAAATCGATATAAATTTTAAGGGCGTTGATTTCTTCGTTTAAGGTAACGGTAGTTTTTTCGGAATTGTTTAAAATCATGCGCATTAACTTGGCAAAACGATTGAGGTAAAACACAGCTTCTTCGCCTTTATTATTTAAAATATAGTGTTGTATAGAGTTAAGCGAATTAAACAAAAAGTGGGGATTCATCTGAGCACGCAAGGCTTTCAACTCATTTTTAGCAATTTCTATTTGCGTTTTGCTTTCTTTTTCTTGTTCTTTTTTTAATTGATTTAAACGTACTTGAAAAATGATATAAATAACTAATCCTATAAATGCCAAAACTGCCAACATAAACCACCAGTGTTGCCAAAATGGATAATTAACTGAAAAAGAAAACGTAAGTGGTTCTGTACTCCAAACACCTTGATTGTTGCAGCAACGCACTTTAAATGTGTAATTGCCCGGAGGTAAGTTGCTATAGGTTACGTTGTTTTGCGTGGTGGTTGGGCTCCAGCTTTTTTCAAACCCTTCTAATTTATGGATGTATAAAACCTTATCTGGGTTGGTTAAACAAATGCCCATATAGTCAAAACGAATGTTGTTTAAATTGCTTGCCAGTTGAGCGTTTTGAGGTAATAAAGTATCATCGTAAAATAATTTCATGCCTGTAAAAGATAACTTGGCTTCATTATCGTTACTTACATATTTTACCGGATTATGTTTTACTAAACCGTTAACGGTGCCAAACCAAATTGAGCCTGTACTATCTAAGCAAAGCCCGCCGGTATTACACTCCAAGCCTTTAAAGCCTTCTGTTTTGCCAAACGATAAAATATTTTTTACATGCGATTGAAAAAAAATTTGCAAATCAATTTTGTTGGCACCCTGATTGGTACCGGCCCACAGCGTTTGTTCGTTATCGGTTAAAAGAATAGAGTAAACCAAATTTGAGCTCAAACCATCATCTTCTGTAATTTTTTCAGATGTTTTGTTTTCAAGATTTACAATATAAATTCCATCTAAGGTGGCTACAAATAAATGGTTGTTAGTAGATGCCTTAACATCAAGTACGGCACGTGTTTGCAAGCCATAAGCGGTTGTAATATCTTTAATTTCTTTTCCATTGTAAATAAACAATCCACCCAAAAATGAAGCAATGTATGTGTTGCCATTTTTATCTTCGCACATGCTTGAAAGCTGAAAATCAGTAGCATTGGGAGGTAGGGGCAAGTTGTAATATTTGATATTTGTTTTTGGATAGGCATAAATATTTTCCATACAGGCTACCTGATTTTTTAAACCTGCCCAAAGATTATTTTTCTTATCAATAAATAAAAAGTGAATAAAATCTTTTGATAGAAATGAGGCAGGAGTTATTTTATTATTTGATTGATAACAAAGTCCTGAGCCTGTGCCAATCCATACCCTGTTTAAGCTGTCAACCGCCAAAGCAGAAGCAAAATTATCGGGTAAATTATTTTTGGTTGTATAATTTGTAAACGTGTTATTTTCAAATTTGTAAATACCGCCACCACTGGTGCCAAACCAAAGATTCTTTTTTATATCGGTTACAATCGATTGAATGAATGGATTTTTTACACCATCCTCTGCACCATAATAAATAAAGCCTTCATCTCTAAATTTAAACAACCCGCTACGTGTGCCAATCCAAATATTTTGCTCATAATCTGCCGTTATGCAAGAAACCGTATTTGCGTTTTCTTCTTTTGAAATTTTGTATAATGTGGCATTATTGTTGAAATATTTTATCAATGATGTATTGGTTCCAACCCATAAAACATTTTTATAATCGGCAAATAAGCAATTAATATTATCTTTTATGGTGGTAGGAAGTGTTTGTTTTACAGCATTTTGTAAATCGTAATTGTTTATGTAAAACAAGCCTTTATTGGTTCCTATCCATAGTGTTGAATTTTTATCGGCTTCAAAAAAAGTAATAACCGTATCTGATGAAGTTGAGAATTGGCAAACCGTTTGCAGCTTGTTTGCAGAAAGAACCACTATTTTTTTTGTGGTAGAAATCACATAATCTTTATACGTACTTTTTACTTTGGTTATTTCAATACCTTTAAAACGATTGTCAATTTTTATTTTTTTATGAGACAGGTAGCAAAGTCCGGAACGAGTACCAATTGCGGTTTCTGCACCTTTGGTATCGATAGAATTAATGTAGTTATCAGGCAAACCATTCTGCGTGGTGTAGTTTATAAATTTCTTTCCGTTAAAAACACTTAAACCGCTTAACGTTCCTATTAATAAATTTTTTGAAGAATCTTGTGCGATTGATTTTACCCAATAGTGCACCAGGCCCTTTCTGGGGCTGTAATTAGAAAATTTTAACCCGTCAAAACTGCTTAATCCACCGTATCCGCCTGTCCATAAATAACCTTTATCATCCTGAAAAACATCGTAAATCTGCACATAAGGCAAGCCATCTTCAACCGTGTAATTTTTAAAATTAAACGACTGTGCTTTTGTTACCTTATGGAAAACTAAAGCAAAAAATAAAAGCAAGTATGTTTTTTTAAAAAGCATTAATGGCATAAAGATAATCTTATTGTAATTTATTATAGCGTATTTTGTGTTTATAATTTATAATTATTACATTGCATAAAAATTATACTATGAGAAAAACAATTTCCTATAATATGCTGATTGGTTTGGGTATATTATTACTTACTGCTTCTTGCGGTGGTGGCTCTAATGAATCTGATAAAAAAGATGAAATAAAAGACACAACTGTTGTTGCTGAGGTTCCTAAAGCAGCAGATGAAAATAGTGAAGCATTTTCATACACCTTGCCATCGCCTATGCAAATAGCTACTATATTAAAAAAGGCAGGTTTAAAATATTACAGTGGCTTAACCAATCCTATCGAAAACAGTAATAAATATAGTAACGCTAATACAGTAGCAAAAACCTTAGGTTTGGGCGTATACCTGTCAGATCTTTCTTATTGTATATTAAATAAGCAAAATCAAGAAAGTAAAAATTACTTTAAAACCTGTTCACAGCTTTCAGAAAGTATTGGTTTGGCTAAAGCTTTTCAGGACAATAATGTGCCTTCTCGTATGGAAAAAAACATGGGTAATAGTGATTCTATTTCTAAAATTTTATCTGAAATTCAAATGGAATCTGATAATGTTTTAGAAGAAAACAAACAAAGTTATATTTCCGTAATTGCCTTTACTGGTGCTTGGATTGAGAGCATGTATATTGGCACACAAGTGCATGCAAAAGAAAAAAATGCTAATGTAACCACTAATATTATTGAGCAAATGGGCATTGCCGAAAATATTATAAAAGCTTTGAAAGCAAGTAGTTCTAAAGATGCAGATGTAACTGTTTTATTGCAAGATATGAATGCTTTAAACGATATCTACAATAATTTTAAATCGGTTAAAGAAATTAAAGAAACAGACCCTGATGTTATAGATCCTTCTAAACTTACCATAAGTGTAGAAGAACTATTAAGTTTTTCTCAGAAAGTGACTGAAATACGCACCCGCATTGTAAAAGGATAATTTTTTACTAATAAATTAAAATTACATTATGACTAAAATACTATTTAATAAGCTGATAAAATCAACATCCGTTTTCGTTTTATTTCTTGTCGCATGTGCCTTTCAATCAGATGCACCATGCGATGCAAAAGCACTAAAAGAAAAAGCTAAAAAACAATTAGAGCCCTATACCTATGATATGTCTAAACTTACGCGTATTGTTTATAAAGCAAAACCTTGGCTAAAAGAGATTGAGGTACCACTTTTTATTGGCGAAAAATATCGTTTGGTTTTTAATACAGAAGCCTTACCAAAGCAAATTGTAATAAGCGTTTATAACCGCGATAAGGACTCTAAAAAACGTAAATTGCTATTTACTACAAAAGATGCAGCTGCAGATAAAAAAGAGTTTTCTTTTGATATTTCTATGGCACGAAAAGCATTCGTTGATTACGAAATGCCTGCCGGAGATTCAACTGCTTCGGGTGGATGTCTCGTGTTTATGCTTGGATATAAGTAAAACACATACTTATTCCTCAAATTCCTCAAAAGACTTAATTTTTTAATACTTAAAAGTATTTTAAAAACTAAGCAACATCATCTCATTTGCAACAAACATTTTGTTAGATTTGGTGCATAATTTTTTATTATGTATTTATCAGATCGAGTGAACCATTTGGCAGAATCTCAAACCATTGCTATGGCAAGGAAAAGTAGAGATTTAGCTGCTCAAGGTATAAATATCATTAGCTTAACGTTAGGCGAACCTGATTTTAATACTCCGGATGTTATTAAGCAGGCAGCTAAAAAAGCTATTGATGATAATTTTAGTTTTTACACGCATGTATCTGGTTACTTAGAATTGCGCCAAGCCATTTGTGGTAAATTCCTTCGCGATAACAGTTTAGAGTACACTCCTGATGAAATTGTTGTTTCTACAGGCGCTAAACAAAGTATTGCAAACGCGGTTTTATGTATGCTTAACCCGGGCGATGAAGTAATTGTGCCTGCTCCTTATTGGGTAACGTATACCGAGATTTTGAAATTAGCTGAAGCAAAGCCAATTATTGTAAATACCACTATAGAAAACGAATTTAAAATCACTCCCGAGCAATTAAAAAATGCCATCACGCCAAAAACACGCATGATGATTTTTTCTTCCCCATGCAACCCAACGGGCTCTGTATATAGCGAAAAGGAATTGACTGCTTTAGCAGATATTATAAAACAATACAAAGATTTATATGTGATAAGTGATGAAATTTATGAGCATATAAATTTTGTTGGAAAGCATGCAAGTATTGCGCACATTGATGGAATGAAAGATCGTACTATTATAATTAATGGGGTATCTAAAGGTTTTGCTATGACTGGTTGGAGAGGTGGCATTTTAGCCGCACCAAAATGGATTGCACAGGCTTGCGATAAAATGCAGGGGCAGTTTACATCAGGTACTTGTAGCATTACTCAAAAAGCCATGCATGCAGCAATGCTTATGCCTACCGAAACTACTTACCCAATGCGCGATGCATTTAAACGTCGTAGAGATTTAGTGGTAAAAGGTTTAAGTGCTATTACCGGTTTTAAATGCAATAACCCTGATGGGGCGTTTTATGTTTTTCCGGAAGTGAGT
>CAIXZI010000580.1 GCA_903923915.1 uncultured Bacteroidota bacterium | reverse complement strand
CCTGTGGTACCTACTGGACATGTGTTACAAGGTAAGGTAACACCATTAATATTAGCACTACTTAAAGACCAACCGCTGTTGCTTCCATTATCAAAACCCATATTTGTACAAGCCGGGTTACAAGCAATCATTACACTTGGTGGAGCAACAATACCTTTTTGATTAGCGCCTTGTTCAAGCAAACGCTTTTTTTGATTTTCTAAGCGTTTATATAAATGTTTTTTTAGGGTTTCAACTTCCCACTCAGGAGTACCTTTTTTTCTTGATTCGTCAAGTGTTTTGAGAATACTCGCCTCACTAAAATCTGCTGAAGAATATTCGTAAGCCTTTATCTGTGCTTTAACAAAAATACTGGCTACAAAAAAAGTAAGTAGTAAAAATAGTTTTTTATTCATGAGTTTAAATTTTATTGGACTTTAGCACTCCAAATATAACTTTTGGAAATTAAAAAAGCAAGCCACGATTGTTAAAAAAACTTCAGTTTTAAAAATAAGTGGTTAAAAAGAGGGCTAGTCTATGTTTTTTTGCCAGTTGCCGAGGGTAACCAAAGGCCAAATACGGCTCCAGGTAATTTGCGGATCTCCCTTTAAAAATGCCTGCCAAAGTTTATTTACAGCATGAGGATTAAAACCTAAATTCTCTAACTGAGAAAGATTTTGCTCGCAAAAATGCTTTAAATCGTTTTTCATCCAAACCTGCCAAGGCAAAACAAAACCCATTTTTTTACGATTCATAATTTCAGCAGGCAATAACTCTTGTAAAGAATCTGTGAGCAACTTTTTAGGTGTGTGTGGGTATTTATGTTTGTCATCAACACCCAAAACATACTCAACTAATTTGTAATCTAAAAAAGGTACGCGTACCTCAAGTGCAGACGCCATACTCATTTGATCGGTATCACGCAGCAAAACATTTTGCATGTAAGTAGAAATTTCGGCAATAGAATATTTGCTCAAATGATGTTTTTTATCATCAAATTCAAGTAACCGTAAAAAACGATAAACTGAATTCATGGGTAAATCACTTCTTTGCAAAAGCTGTTTTACTTGTTTATCCATCAATACCTGACGTGATAATGGATACGCATAATTAAAATTTACCTGCGGCTTAGCCAGTATTTGCGCCAATTTTTGTGCAGCCACATTTTTATTGAAAGAAGTTAATGCCGCAGCACCTGTAACACGTAACAAGCGTGGCACAAAATTTAACCACCATTGTTGCTCTAATTTATAGCTCTGTTTAAATATTGGATATCCTGCAAAAATTTCATCGCTGCCTAAGCCGGATAAAGCCATTGTAATACCGGCATTTTTAGTTGCTTTGGATACGATGTAGGTATTAGGTCCATCACCACTGGGATGATCCATCGCATTTAATGCCTCTGGTAATTGTTGTAAAAAATCTTGCGGGTTTAATTTTATTTCATGATGTTCTGTTTTAAATTTTTCAGATACTATGCGTGCATAATTTGCTTCCGAAAATTCGCTTTCGTTAAACACTACCGAAAATGTTTTTACTTGCTGTGGCGATATTTGCGACATAGCACCCACAATAGCACTTGAATCTATTCCTCCTGAAAGAAAAGCACCAAAAGGAACATCAGCAACTAATCTTCTTTCAACAGCTTCATAAAAAAGTGTACGTACATCTTTGCAAATTTCTTCGTACGATTTTCCTATGCTTGCATAATTAATATTTTTCTCCAACTTCCAATAAGGAGTTGTTTTAATTTCGTTATTTTCTATTGTAAGGAAATGCCCCGGTAACAACATTTTTACCTCACCAATAATGGTATTTGGGGCATGCACGGTTTGATATTGCAGGTAATCTACCAATGCATCTTGACTAATTTTTTTATCTACTAAATTTGATTGCAATACAGATCTTAACTCTGACGCAAAAACCAAGGTATTGTTTTGAAACGCATAGTACAAGGGTTTTATACCCATTCTATCACGAGCAATAAAGATATTTTTTTCTTGCTTATCATAAATAGCAAAAGCAAACATGCCGTTAAAATGCTCTAAGCAATCTGCGCCCCAACGTATATAAGCCGCTAAAATAACTTCGGTATCAGTTTGTGTTTTAAAAAAATACGGCTGTTGGTTTGTACCTTGTATGGCACGTTGCAACTGCAACCTAAGTTCTTTGTAATTATATAATTCTCCATTATAAATTATAACATAACGGTTATCATACGAATGCAAGGGCTGTGTACCGCTATCTGATAAATCTATAATAGATAATCTACGATGACCAAGGTATGCGTAGCCATCATTCCAAGTGCCTTCGGCATCAGGTCCACGATGCGCAATGGCATTATTCATTCGCTGCAAAGCAACAACGGCTTTATCTTTTGATAAGTTAGAAGAAATAATTCCGGCAATGCCACACATTATAAACCGATAGAATTTAAAAAGCGTTTATCGTTTAGCATACGTGCAATACCTTCTTCTAATGGAATTAAATTGCGATTTAACAATTGCAACATTTTTTGGTTATCGGGCTGACGGCGAGTCATATCGCCATCTTTAAGCGGATCTAAATGTATTATTTTTGACTTAGATTTTGTAATGCCGATAATTGTTTTTGCCAAATCTATTACGGTAATTATTTTATCATTACCAATATTAATAACATCATTTACAATTTCGTTTTGATAAAGACAGGCTAAACAAGTATCAATATTATCATCTATATATGTAAACGTACGTGTTTGCAATCCATCTCCGTAAATAAAAATATCTTCGTTTTTTAAAGCAGCGGCTATAAAACGTGGCAGTACAAAATCGGTGCTCTGGCTTGGCCCGTAGGTATTGAAAAATCTAAAAATAGTATATTCTAAATTATATTCTTGCTGATAGCTTTTACAAAAACTTTCGCCCACATTTTTTACAACTGCATAGGGTACACGACTATTTAAAGGGGTTGTATGTTCGTGTTGCGGAAGTGAAACCGGCTCGCCATAAACCTCAGAAGAAGAAGAAAAAAATACGCGTTTAACGGATGTGTTTTTAGAGAGATTTAAAATATTTTTTATTCCATCAATATCATTTAAAACGCTAATTGGGTTTTCTTGCGTGCGCTGTACACCAACTACAGCAGCCAAATGAAACACATAATCAAATTTATAGGTAAGCATAATTTCAGAAATATCTCTGTAATTATTTACATCGCCTTTTATAAATGTGTATGCTTTAGAATGTTGCGGCGGCAATTTACTTAGGCTGCCGGTTGAAAGATTATCTAAAACCACTACATAATTTTCTTTATTGTGAAATAGTTTTTCTACCAATGCACTACCTACGTTTCCGGCACCACCTGTTACTAAAATTTTAGTCATATTAATTTCATTAAGTTATCTGCCCAAATTTTTGGTGTATTATTTTGCGCAAGTTGATAACTGTATTCTCCCATCAAATTTAACTGTTCTGCTGATAATTGCATCACCTCTTTTAACTTTTCTTTTAATGAAGGTACATTATCTGCTTTAAAAACAAAACCATTTTGTTTATCTTCCAAAAAAGTTTCGGTGGCTCCTACCCTATCAGACGCCAGCAATGGAAAGCCCATAGCGGCAAACTCATGCAACACAACGCCCCAAGGCTCAAACAAAGATGGCATTACAAAAACACCCGTTTGTTGTGAATATTGTAAAAAGTTTTCGGGTTGCACAAAACCAAAATGCTTTATTTTAGGATGTAGAATAGGCTGCAAACTACCTGTACCTATGCACCAAAGCTCCCAGTCGTTGGGATTTTCGGTTTGCAATTCTATAAAGGCTTGCCATAGTTTATCTACGCCTTTAAAATCATAATATCGACCCACAAAAATAAATCGCTTAGGAAAATTTTGTTTTTTTGGGGCCATGATTTTATTTCCGATAGATGAAAAATAATCTACATCACAACTATAAAAACCTAACGTAATTTCAGACTCCTTAAAGCCTAGTTTTTTTGCGTATTTTTTTTGAATAGTACCAGGAACCCAAGCATGAGAAAATTTATTTTTCAATAAAAACGGACTAAGTAAAACAGCCAGTTGTTGTTTTAAATCTCCACGCCAATGCGTATCTAAGGTTAATACCGTTGGTATTTTTTTTACGTATTTGTTGCAAATATTTAAATAATCTTTATCAATCCATCCACTACAAACAATAATTGATGGATTAATTTTTTCTATCAGATTTATTAAAGAAGCAAGCGTATAGCCTTTGCGGTTATATAAATTTATTTTTTGTTGAGACGAGAACATAAAGGGTGCTTCATTATTTACCGGATAACGAATTACATGCACATTTACCTTGTGGTTTTCAGCCAGTTTATTACAGCAAGCCAAAAAATAAGGTGCAATTTCGGTGTATAAAAAAACAATGTTAGGCTGTTGTTTCATTTGCTTTGATTCTGTTTTCTTTCTCTTCTAGATAGGCTTTTTTATTGTAATAATACAGCCAAACAAAAAATGGAAACCCGTTTAAAAAATAGTTGCCTTGCCTTAATAAATAAAGTAATATAATTATTAAAATAGATCCGGATATAATCCAATATTTATTATCTATCCCATCATTACCAACAAAACACTTTAAAACTATCATAATAATAAAT
>CAIXZI010000579.1 GCA_903923915.1 uncultured Bacteroidota bacterium | reverse complement strand
CAGTACGGCTATTTGCATAGATACTTTAGGGATTTCGTTGGTGTATGTACCAATAAATTTAATGCCGTTTTCAAATTTATCTTGCCAATAGACAGGTACTTTTACAATGGGGTTTTCTCCGCCAACAGGTTTTACATTTCTATCAAACGTTTCTGCAATTGGTTTATAGATTAAGCCTTTATACTCAGGAGATTCTTGCTGAATATTTCTATCATACATTTTCCAGTTATCTTCATGCGCTTTTACATCGGTTTTACCTTTAGGTACTACGCTTAGAATAACGCAAGATTTTCCTTTAATAAATTTATTATAGGCATTCATTACATCTTGTTTAGTTAACTTTTCAACTTCTGCTAATTCTTTTTTAATATAATCTGGATTACCTGTTAATGTTTGATACTGAGCCAATGCAGCACCTTTACCTTGTACCGTAATAAGCCTGTCAATAAATTGTGCTTTGGTAGACGTTTTATAACGAGCCAGTTGCTCATCGGTTACACCGCCTTGTTTCTCCCAATTTTCTAATATGGTATAGATTTCTTTTTCCATATCAGATAATTTGCCGTCTTGGTTGGCACGTACTTGTAATTGAAACTGTCCAGACAATTCTCTATCGTAATTAAAAGCACTAACAGCAACTGCTTTTTTAGTTTTAATTAAGCCAATTTCAAACGGAGTAGATTTAGAGCCCGCCATAAAATGCGCTAATGCATCCATAGCAGCGCTTTCAGTATTATATACATTAACACTTGGCCAAACCATGGCAATCATAGGGAATTTTATATTGTCTTCGTATGAGATATACCTGGTTTCTTTAAGTACAGCAGGCATTTTAGGCATTGCATTTACTACAGGCCCTGCAGGAATACTGCCAAAATATTTTTCAATTAAAGGAAGTATTTTTTCAGCCGTAACATCTCCGGCAATAGTTAATGTAGCGTTATTAGCGCCATACCAACGCAGGTAGAAACGCTTTAAATCGTTTACATCTACTCTATCTAAATCAACTAAATAACCAATAGTGCTCCATGCATATGGATGCCCTTGCGGATACAAAGCCTCACCAATTTTTTCTTGCACTAAGCCATACGGACGGTTATCGTAACTTTGTCCGCGTTCGTTTTTAACGGTAGAACGTTGGTTCTCAAATTTTGTTTGTGTAACGCTATCTAATAAAAAGCCCATTCTATCACTTTCCAGCCAAAGTGCAGCTTCTAATTGATTAACCGGCATTACTTCAAAATAGTTGGTTCTGTCTGTATTGGTACTTCCGTTTAAAGTTCCACCCGATTCGGTTACTACTTTAAAATGTTGTTCATCTGCCACGTGCTTAGAACCTTGAAACATCATGTGTTCAAAGAAATGGGCAAAACCACTGCGCCCTTCTTGTTCACGAGCCGAACCTACATGATAGGTAACATCCACATATACAATTGGGTCGCTATGATCTTCATGAATAATTACATGCATGCCATTTGATAACATATATTTTTTATACGGAATAACAATTTCGTTATCGCTTTTTTTGTTAGTTACTTCAAGCAACTTAACAGGCGCAGCCGTTGAACTTGAGCCTGCTTCGGGCTTGGAAACAATAACTTGTCCTGTTTTTAAGGGTTTTACATTTGTTTTGTTTTGTGCATTTACCAGTAAGGCAGATGACATGCAAACAATGGATAACGATTTTATAATATTCATTTTATTACAATTTTACACAAAGGTAATTTTTTTGAAATGCCAAATTAGTTTTGATTTAAAAGCGGTATTTAACGCGGATAAAGGGTTATTAAATTGTCGGTTTTATGTGTTTAAAAGAAGTTTATCTTTGGAAAAAATTAACAGCTATTTATAACACGAAGTAGATTTATGAGCAAAGATAAATACATAGCATTTGTTGTTAATCCAAGTTCTGGACCACAAAAAAAAAGAAACATTGTTGATGTGATTTCAAAGAACATGTCGGGCAAAACACCTTTTGATATTTTGGTTTGGAAGGACAAAAATAATTTTGAAGAAATACGAAAACAAATTACATCCGGGAAATATACGCATGTTGTTGCTGTTGGCGGAGACGGCACTGTAAACGAAGTAGCTAAAAATTTAGCAAACACAAATATTATATTAGGAATTATTCCGCGAGGCTCTGGCAATGGCTTGGCACGTAGTTTAGGTATTCCTCAAAATGCAATACAGGCTATAAAAAGAGTAGAAGATGGCTCTGTTAAAACCATAGATAACGGTTTAATTAACGGCAAGTTTTTTTCTTGCGCTGCCGGTGTTGGTTTTGACGCACACATTTGTCAGCTATTTGCAAATAGCAAAACACGGGGCTTAATATCGTATATAAAAATTTCTTTGACGCAGTTTTTTTCTTATCGTGCCAAAGAATATACCATTGAAACAAACAATGAAACACTAAAAACAAAAGCTTTTTTAATTGCCTTTGCCAACGCAGGGCAGTATGGTAATGATTTTTACATTGCGCCACAAGCCAAGATGGATGATGGTTTGCTACACATGGTTATACTAAAACCGTTTAATATTATTGGTGCATGTAATCTTTTAGTTAAGGTTTTATCTAAAAAAGCGCATCAAGCAAAAAACATTGTAACTTTAACAGCAACGAATATTAAAATAAAAAATTTAAGTTCAGAATTTATACACTTTGACGGAGAGCCTGGTATTATTGAAAATGAAATTGAAGTAAGCATAAACCCGCAATCGTTACAAGTGATTTGCTAAATCTTAAAACGTATTTATTATGAACCACGCAAATATTATTTGGTTTGAAATACCGGTAAAAAATTTAGACCGTGCTATTTCTTTCTATAGCGAGTTATTGGGAATAAAAATTACAAAACACAAATTATACCAAACCGAATACGGTATTTTTAATAAAAACAACACAGGCGTTGGTGGCTGTTTAGTTGAACGAGCTAATCATGTAGGTAATGGCGTAAGTATGTTTTTTTACGTAACTGTTTTATCTGATGCTATTGAAATAGCCCTTGGTAATGGCGCAACTATCGTAACTAAAAAAACACTTTTAAAACAAGTTGATGTAAATGGCAAAACTGTTTTAGCACATAATTTAATTGATAATCAGGTAGGTTATTATGCTGAGATACTTGACAGCGAAGGCAATCAAATATCTTTATACTCGCATTACTAAAAATATTCATTTTTTGTAGCAAGTGCGAGTTATTCGACAAGCTCAGACTGTCCAAGCGCGATGTCATATTGAGCTTGTCGAAATATGAGGGGTGAAATTTTGTGATTGAAATTCTAAATAGCCTCTTAGTTAGTATTCTTCAAAAATTTTATTAACCCAGCCATGTAAGTTTGCTGATCATCATACATACACATGTGACTACCATTTTTGCATAACAAAAATTGTCCTTTCGGAATTTGCGTACTCATCCATTTCATATAATCCGGATCCATGGTGTCGTAAGTGGCACCAATAACAAGTGTAGGCACATGAATGTTTTTTAACTCATTACTTACATCCCAATTAGTTAATTTACCCGAGATGCCAAATTCACTTGGGCCTTGCATAATGGTATAAAGTTCGTTATTCATTTTAGTAAACGAACGATTTACAGGTTCGGGGTATTGAGGTAGTCTACAAATATGTTGCGAATAATAATTTGCTTGCAACAACTGCATGTATCTCGGATTTTTAAAATCTCCTTTCTTTTCAATAGTTCTTATAGAATCGAGTACAGCTGGGTTCATTTGCTTTGCTAAAACCTCATCGGCATATTTTCCATATTTAGGACAATCAGCCATCATATTAGAAATAATAAGCCCTTTTAAATTATGTTGATATTTAAGTGCGTACTGCATAGCAAGTATGCCACCCCATGAATGCCCCAATAAATAAAAATTTGTTTTATCAAGATGCAAAGCAACGCGCAATTGCTCCACTTCTTCTACATAACGATCTAAATCATATAAGGAAGTGTCTTTTGGATTATCAGAATTTCCGCAAGCAAGCTGATCGTAATAAATAAATTCAATGCCTTCTTTTGGTAAAAAACTTTCTAAGCATTCAAAATATTCATGCGTACAACCCGGGCCGCCATTAAGCAATAATACTTTTATAGTAGGGTTATTTCCAACACGTTTTGTCCACACATTAAATTTGCCTTTGGGAGTTTCAATAGCAATCATTTTAACACCACCTGTTTGAATACCCGTTTCAGAACTATTAAAATAAGAGTTTGTGTTTTCTTGCGCTACTTTGTTTGATTTGTTTAAACACGAGTTAAACATCACCAATCCCACAAGTAAAATAATAGGAAATAAATATTTCTTTTTCATTATTTGGGTGTGTAAACAGCTTTTTCTTTTTTGCTTTTATCGCGGCGTACATTATCTGTTTTACTGCGTGGATTTTGCACATCAACTTCTTCTTCAAAATTCCATTTACCACGCCTCAAAATAAAAGCATCATAACTTAAATCAGGGCCATAAAACTGAAATTGATTTTCTAAATAATCTTCTTTAGGTGCTAAATGATCAAACACAATAGCACTAACGGCTGTGTTATAACGCAGCGTCATCGTTGTTTTAGCATTATACTCAAACATAACACGTTTTGGATATTTTTTTGGCATCTTAAAAACATCTTTTCCAAAAATAGGCGTGCCATCTTTTTTAAAACTAAGCACATCAATAAATTTGCGTGAAGTAAGTTTATCATTCCCATCCCAACCAAGCAATGTGTAGTAATCATCACAAGGAATAATAGCATAGTACAACATGCCAAACCATTTGGTATGATCGCTTGCATAGGTTTCTGGGTTTTTAATAGAAAGTGATTTGTCTGTTAATTCATACAATTCATACTTTTTAGTTTTTGGATGCATGGCTTGAATAAAACCAAAATAGGTATAAGTGCCGTCTTCCTTAGGAATATCCCAACCTATAAACCTGAATTTTTTATCGGGAGATGTTAAGCGTTTTATTTCTGTGAGCGAATCGAAGGGATAATTAAACGAAAGCGTATTAAGCAAAGCTTCTTCCATTAAATGATAAAATTTAGCGCTGGCCTTAAATTTAGTAGTATCAGCCTTAGTAAAAAACATCTTTTTTTGCATGGTAGCCAAACTGTCTTCATACTTTTTAAAGTAAGCTAAATCTTTATCTGATAAGGTTTGGGCAGACAAGATGCAAGAGCAAAGAGTTAAGAACCAAGATATGAGGAATGCTTTTTTCATGTTTAAGCTATAACGCTAAAAGTAGTAAATTAGTCTATGGTGTAGAAACACTAACCGGCAATACCTTTCCATTAAAATAAGTATGACCCGTTAAAGCGAAATTACTAATATAATCTGCCATTTGTTTAGGGTTTAAAGGTGCATCATACCCCGGAAAAGCCTGTTTAAGCATTTCGGTATTTACAGCCCCCAAGCATAAGCAGTTGGCACGTATGTTTTTGTCTTTTAATTCTTCGGCTAAACATTCTGTTAAAACACTTAGCGCGCCCTTAGATGAACTATAAGCACTTAAACCGGCAAATTTGGCACTCCCCATAAAGCCGCCTATACTACTTATATTTACTATGTGCGCTGTTTTGCTTATCCCCATTATAGGTATTAATTGTTGGGCAAAGAAAAAAGGAGCCTCCACATTTACACGATAGGTGCTTTCAAAATCGTTTACAGAAATATCTGCAAAAGGCTTATTTACCAAGGTAGCTGCGTTGTTTATAAGAATATTTACTTCTTTGGTTAAGGTTTTAATTTTTTCGGCTGCTTTAAAAACATCATCTATCGTATTAAAATCGGCAGCAATAACTTGT
>CAIXZI010000578.1 GCA_903923915.1 uncultured Bacteroidota bacterium | reverse complement strand
CCGGACAAAAAATTGCTGTTCAAAAAGAAAACACCAATACAGTTATTAATTGGGAAATATTTACGGATGCCTTTAATAGAACGTATATTTATTGTAACCAAAGCAAATCGTATGCCTATTTTGTAAATGATGGTGTGATGCTTTATTTTACGGATTTTGAAGGCGACCACTCATCGTTGCTTTTTAATTTTTACTTGGCAGCATATCGCCAATTACTTGGATATTATGAAAACATTAAGGTTACAGATAATGTACCTCTCATTCATTTTAACAATAAATTTGTGCAATTTTTTCAAGACTTTATGGCACCGTTTTATTTATTTACTAAGGCAAATTACGCATCAGGCTTTACTTTTGCAGATAATGTATATGCCCCTCAAAAGGTAATCATTCGCTCTGAAGTTGAAACGAAGTTGGTTAATTATAGCTTTAAAAAAGTTAATTATGAACTTGAATTAAAAGACAATAGAATACATAGATTTACTATTCATAACAAAAATAAAAGCGAAACCTATTTACATCTTAAATAAACTAAAAAACAATTATGAAACTTTTTAAAACCACTGTAATCGTTATGGCAACGGTAGTTACTTTTAATATAACGGCTCAAAATAAAACATTGGCAAGTGCTTTTAGTCAGTCTTATGATTATGAAGCTATTGCCAAATATGATGCAGCTATTACTACGTTTACAGAAGTATATAACGCTTCTTCATACGAAACAAATCTTAGATTGGGTTGGCTACATTATTTAGCCGGTAAACACAAAGAATCTGTTTTGTATTACAAAAAAGCTATTGCCTTAATGCCGGCGGCAACTGAGCCTAAATGGGCTATTATTAACCCTTATACTAAATTAGAAAACTGGAATGAAATTGAAAAAACATACCTTGCTATTTTAAAGTTAGACGTAAAAAATGTTACAGCTAATTATAATTTGGGTTTAATTTATTATTATCGTAAAGATTATTTCAGCGCAAAAAAATATTTTGATGTAGCATTAAATATGTCGCCATTTGGATATAATAACATGCTAATGAGCGCTTGGGCTAATTATTTTTTAGGAAATAAAAATGAAGCCTCTGTTTTATTTAATAAAGTTATATTATATAGTCCTAATGATAAATCGGCTTTAGAGGGACTTAGTCTGATTAAATAAATTATTTAAATTAAAGAAGGGTTTTTGGGTGTAATAACGTCTAATTAAAGGAGGGTACATTCAATTAAGATTGTACCGGAATATTTTGTAGTGTTTATGAAGAAAACAAGTAATTCTATCGTGTTTGGGCTGTTTCACAGAATACGTAAATCTTCGGCTATTAAAATTAGTTTTTTTTTACTTTTTCTAACAATAGTGCAAGTAAAAGCAAAGTCACAAGATACCTTAAACTCCTTTTTAGTAGAACAAAAATCGTATCAACTATATCAAGATAAAAAATGGACTGAGTTGGTATCCTTTGGTAATAAAGCTGTTAAGCAAGGATATGATTATTTTTATTTAAAATTGCGTATTGGTATTGCTTGCTTTGAAAAGAAAAATTATTGTTTGGCAGAATTTCATTTTAAAAAGGCTTTACGTTTTAGTTCAAATGATGAGTTGACTAAAGAATATTTGTATTATTGCTATTTATACACAGGAAGAACAGAAGATGCCAGAATGTTAAGTAGGCAATTTGGCAAAGAACTTGGTTCAAAAATTGGAACAGATAAACTATCTGCCATTGGTTTTGCTATGTTTGAAGGAGGTACTAAAATAAGTGATAGCACTTATTATTATGATAAAAGTAAAAAAAACGAATCGATATTTTTTAACCCGGCTACTTACTTTCAATTAGGGCTTGAGCATGGTATTAAAAAAAGAGTATCCGTATTTCATGTGTTAACCTATTTTAATCAGAAAAATTTTGTGGGCTCTTTGCAACAAATTCAATATTATTTAAAGGCTGGGGTGCCTATAAAAAACAACTGGTTAATTTCTCCATCTTTTCATTATGTAAACATTAATTTTTCTTCTGAAATTACAACAACTACAACCGATACTTTATGGCCTCCGGGTATGCCTCATATACAGCCACCACCAGGTGCACCTCCGCTTAGAACAACTACAAATACATCGGTATCAACATTTAAAACAAATTCAAATTATTTTATAGGCTCTTTGGCTGTACAAAAAATAGTTAAAAATTTTACTTTTTCTGTTGGCTCTACTATCTCAAATATGTCAAATAAAACACAGTATATAAATAGTGCTTCGCTTTATTATTCTATGTTGGGAAATAGCAAAGTAGTATTAGGCTGTACAGGGTATGCGCATACAATAGATAATTATAAAACAACATACATTTCAGCATCGCCATTTATTTATATTCAGCCTAGTAATAAAATAGCTGTTAAACTTAGCTATCTATCAAATGTAGGAAATAACATTATTGAAGATAATGGCTATTTCGTTAATAACTCGCCCGATCTTACTAAATCAAGATGGTCTATACTGGTTAATTTTCATGCTAGTAAATCAATATCTCTATACGCAACCTATCAGCTAGAAAATAAACAAGAAAATATACAACAGTTTAATTATCGCTATAATATTATTGTTGCTGGAATTAAAATAAAATTATAAATCTAAATTTATTAACGATAAAAAGTAAATTATGAACTCTATTAAACAATTTGTGCTTGGTATTGCGTTTGTTTTTGTCAATTTTACAATTAGTTCTCAAAATGATGATAAACTTTCAGTTGCTTTTAATAAGAGCTATCAACTCGAGAAGAAAAAAGATTATCTGGG
>CAIXZI010000577.1 GCA_903923915.1 uncultured Bacteroidota bacterium | reverse complement strand
GGTGTTAACGCTTTAAAAGCAGTTTTTAAGGAAGGGTTTTTGTCTAATTTGGTTTTAAATTCTTCGGGCATATTAAATTCGGTAGTCTTTTTAAGTTCTACTTTCAAACCGGCTTTTTCTATTTCTATAGCTTCAAAAATATAGGCCTTCAAAATGGCTTTTCTTTCAGTTATTTCTTTAACATTAGTAAACCTAATTTGGCGCGCCGCCTGCACATTTTTTGTTTGCTGAATTAAAATGCCATCGGCATCATGTAACAAAGCACCTTTAAAAAATAAAAACGCACAATATTCTTTAAACACATGTATTAAAACGATGTTATTTTCCTGAAACGTGTAACATGGCGTGCCCCACTTCAACTCTTCTGTAAGCCCACAGCCAAGAACAATGGTTCTTAAATACTCAATTTCTTTTTGCCACTTTTGGGTTTTACTAAAATAAAAATCAACCTTAGAATTTGTGTTACTCTTTGCCATAGTATTTTAGTTGCAGTTTGTATGTACAAATATAAAAAAACTCATTGGCTATTTTAGCGCAATAATATTTCAATATGGATAAAAAGAGTGTTTTTAAGGACTATAAAATCATTCCTTATTTATCCGTTATAATTCATAATTTTGGAGGCAAGTATGTTCAATCCTTCATCAAAAATTATTGGCATGTTGGGCGGTGGTCAGTTAGGTCGTATGCTTATACAAAGCGGCATGGATTTTAACTTATCTATCAACGCCCTTGATCCTGATAAAAACGCACCTTGCAATTACTTAGCCAATAAATTTAGTAACGGCAGCTTAACAGAGTATAAAACGGTTTATGATTTTGGCAAAAAAGCCGATGTTATAACTATCGAGATTGAAAACGTAAATGTAGAAGCCCTTAAACAGCTCGAAAAAGAAGGCAAAGAAGTATATCCGCAACCTCATATTATTGAAACCATACAGGATAAAGGCCTGCAAAAAATATTCTTTCAACGCAATAATATCCCTACGCCCGATTTCTTTTTAATTGATAACAAAGAACAAATATCTAAGTACAAAGATTTTTTTCCTTTCTTTCAAAAAATGCGCAAAGGCGGTTATGATGGCAAAGGCGTTGTAAAACTGGCCGATGCTGAGAACTTAACCAATGCTTTTGATGCGCCAAGTGTACTTGAACGTTTGGTTGATTTTAAAACCGAAATATCTGTTATTGTTGCCCGAAATAAAAAAGGAGAAGTAAAAACATTTCCGGCGGTAGAGTGTGCCTTTAACCCCGAAGCTAATTTGGTAGAGTTTTTATTCTCACCTGCGCAAATAACCAAAGCTATTGAAAAAGAAGCACAGCGTTTGGCAGTTGAAATTGCTGCTAAGCTTGGTATTATTGGCATTTTGGCGGTAGAAATGTTTGTTACCAAAAGCGGCGAAGTGTTAATTAATGAGTTGGCTCCTCGTCCGCATAACAGCGGGCATCATTCTATCGAAGCAAATATTACTTCTCAGTTTGAACAACATTTGCGTGCCATTTTAAATCTTCCTTTAGGAGATACAAGCTTGTCGTCTCCTGCCGTAATGCTAAATGTGCTGGGAGAAAAAGGGTATGAAGGAAATGCCATTTATCAAGGTATCGAAGAAACCATGAAAATGAGTGGCGTGCACATTCACTTATACGGAAAAGAAAAAACTAAACCGTTTCGTAAAATGGGGCATATTACCGTTACTGCCGAAAGCCTTGAAAAGGCTAAAGAAAAAGCCAATAAAGTAAAAGATATATTTAAAGTTGTAAGCTAATGAGTAAAGAAAAAGTTTTAGTCGGAATAATAATGGGCAGTGCCAGCGACTTACCTGTAATGCAGGCTGCTGCCGATATATTAAAAAAGTTTAATGTGTCATACGAAATCGATATTGTATCGGCACATCGCACTCCCGATAAAATGTTTGACTATGCTCAAAATGCTGTAAAAAACGGATTAAAAGTTATTATTGCCGGCGCAGGTGGGGCTGCTCACTTACCGGGTATGGTAGCATCTTTAACGCCATTACCAGTTATTGGTGTTCCTGTAAAATCAAGCAATTCTATTGATGGCTGGGATTCTTTACTTTCAATTGTTCAAATGCCAAATGGCGTGCCTGTGGCAACCGTTGCTGTCAACGCGGCACAAAATGCGGGTATTTTAGCGGCACAAATTATTGCTACATCAGATAAAACGGTACTTAAAAAATTAGAAGATTTTAAACAAGAACTTAAAACAAAAGTAATTGCTTCTGCCAAAGAAATAAAAAGCAAAAAGAAGTAATGGACTGGTTTGAAGATTGGTTTAATACACCTTACTACCATTTATTATACGGCAATCGTAATTACGAAGAAGCCGCCTTTTTTGTAGATAATTTATTGCAGCATATAGATCTTCCAAAAAAATCTCGTTGTTGGGATTTAAATTGTGGTAAAGGTCGCCACTCGGTTTACTTAAATAAAAAGGGCTACGAAGTAATAGGCACCGACCTTTCTGAGCAAAGCATACAAGATGCCAAGCAATATGAGAGTGATGATTTGCATTTTTATAAACACGATATGCGTAATTTATTTTACGCCAATTATTTTGATGCCGTGTTTAACCTCTTTACCAGTTTTGGCTATTTTAAAAGCAAGCACGATGATGAAAAAGTTTTTCAATCGGTTTATGCAGGCTTAAAACCTAAAGGTTTGTTTGTGATAGATTTTTTTAATGCGGCCTGTGTAATGGCTAATTTAAAAACCAGCGACGAAAAAGTGGTGAATGATATTTCTTTTCATATTAAAAAAAGAATGCAAGGAAATGTAATCTGTAAAGAAATTATAGCCGAAGATAAAACGGGCAAGCACTTTTATAAAGAAGAAGTTAAGGCGCTTACTTTGGCTGATTTTACTTGTTTGGCGCAAAAAACGGGCTTTTCTATAAAACACACCTTTGGCAATTACAGCTTACAACCCTTTGATGTAAACTCATCAGAAAGATTAATTATTATTTTTGAAAAGTAATTTATTGGAACCTATTCTATACATATCACTTTTGTTTTTACCTGTATTGTTGGCAGGTGTAACGGTTTTTTTTATTAAGCTGACCGAAAGTCATTTAAAGCTTTTGCTTGCGTTTAGCGCCGCTTATTTATTGGCCTTATCTTTTCTGCATTTAATACCTGAGATATTTGCTTCACTTCCGGCAAGGCAAGCAGGTTTGTGGGTTTTAGCCGGATTTTTTATACAGGTATTATTAGAATTTTTTTCGAGTGGTATAGAGCATGGGCATGCACACATTCATGCCGAAAAAAATAAAATACCTTTAGCCTTATTATTTGGTTTGTTTCTGCACTCGTTTATAGAAGGTTTGCCATTATCGGGCATTTTTAATTCGATACAAAACACACAGCAACTTTCTTTTTTAATGGGTATTACCTTGCATAACATACCCATATCAATTGCCTTTGCTGGTTTGCTAATACATCAGCATATTGCTAAAAACAAAATTGTTACTTATTTATTGTTGCTTGCCCTAATGGCTCCCTTGGGTGCTTTAACCGGGCATTTTATTGAAATGGCTATAGGAAGCATAGCGCATCTTTCGGTAATTTTTACGGCTATTGTGGTAGGTATATTTTTGCATATTGCCACCACCATTATTTTTGAAAGCAGCGAAAAAAACCATCGTTATCACATCACCAAACTGTTGAGTATTTTATTGGGTGTGGCTTTGGCTTATATACTAACTTAACTAATATACCATGCTTGGATTAAAACTGGCAACCGACCCACGTTGGGTAAACATAGTAGAAAAAAACATCAGCGAAATTTTAACCGATCATGCCTGGTGCGAACAAAAGGCGGTAAGCAATTCTATTTCTATTGTTATTTCGTATCCCGAATATACCGAACTGGTAGATGAAATGCTTTTAATTGCTAAAGAAGAATTGATGCATTTTGAAATGGTGCATCAAAAAATAAAAGAGCGCGGTTTTGTTTTAGGTAAAGAGCGCCGTGATGAATATGTAAACGATTTGTACCAGTTTATGCGCAAAGGCTATAAACGTGAAATTGCGTTAATAGACCGTTTGCTTTTTTCTGCTTTAATTGAAGCCCGCAGCTGCGAGCGTTTTAAGGTGTTGAGCGAAGAAATTAAAGACGAAGATTTAAAATCTTTTTACCGCGAATTAATGATTAGTGAGGCCACACATTATACCACCTACCTGTCTTTTGCCCGTAAATATGCAGGTAACGAAGATGTAGAAAAACGCTGGCAGGAGTGGTTAGTTTATGAAGCTGATATTATAAGCAAATACGGCAAGAGCGAAACTATACATGGTTAATAGGTAATACTATTTATAAAAAAATCCCGCTTGGTGTAAGCGGGATTTTTTTTGAAAGCATAATTTGCTTTAATGTCATTGCGAGCGAAGCGCGGCAATCTCATTACTTAGCGGGAGATTGCTTCGTCATTCTTCCTCGCAATGACAAACGAATCCTTGATGTCTTTGCGAGCGAGGCGTGGCAATCTCATAAAACACTTACGGCTTCTTTACCATAATATCTACCACAGTGCTGTATTGTCCCACCTGTTGGTCGGCTATTACATAAATGGCCTTATAGTGCCACTCATCAACCACTTTGTTAGCCGCCAGGTTAGTTACATCAATGTACTCGTTGCGCAATAAACGCCCCAGCAAAACAAAACCTGCTCCATCATTATGGTCGGCATACAAATCAAGCGCATCTGTTACATCTTTTAACCATTTAATATGCGGGCGTGTAGCATCTAACCTTACACTTAGTAAAGGCTGCAGGTTAGCAGGATTAAACGTTACTACAGGGGCAATAATGCCAAGGTCTTGCCCCATATTGGTAGTGTAATTAACGCTGGCTTTTATGCGTTTAGCATACGCGCTTATTCTGTCAAACACACCCTCGCTTACCAGAGTAGGTGTGGTTGGCAAAGCGGGCAACACGGGTATGGCACCTAGGTGCTGTTGTGCTATGGCGTGTTTTAGTAAACCTTTATAGCCTGTAAGGTTTTGCAGGTTTTGTTTGTATATTTCTTGTATCGTCATAATATACTGAAACATAGCTGCATCATTATGTATGGAGGTTACCTCTGCGGCGCTAATACCTACTAGTGTGGCGTAGGTACCAATTTTAGCCGAAAAGTTATTTAACCATATTACCCTGTCGGCATCTGCCCCGGGTAAAAAACTACTTGTGCTCATTTTTTCTATTTTTTTAAATTATTTTAAAAGTGTTGTTGTTGGCGTACATAAACTTTTAGTAAAAAAACGTTTGCCTGTATAAGCCTTGCTTAGCAGGCAGTAATGGTGGGTTTTGGGTATTTTATCATGCGTTTATATTTGTTACTCTAAGTTACAACAAACACAAGGCAGGTAATAGTGCAAGTTTTTAAACGGTAGCATTTTCTTTTTAAACGGTCGATT
>CAIXZI010000576.1 GCA_903923915.1 uncultured Bacteroidota bacterium | reverse complement strand
ATTGTATATCGCGAAGTACAAACAGCACCAAGCGTATATACAAGAATTGGCGCGCAACCATACAGTGATTTAAGTCAGTTTATTGACACGGTTCGTCATGTTGGTGGATTTGTAAATGGAGATCCTAATGGCGGAAGCTACCGTTATAAATTACAAACCATAGACACTTGTGGCAATTATAGTGCAATGGGGCCTTACCATAACACAATATATATTCAACATAATTCGTCGGGTGTGTTTTCTTGGTCAACGCCATATCAAATAGAAAACCAAAGTTCGCCGGTTGCAAATTATGTATTATTTTGTGATACGGCCAATACTAATGTTTGGACACCTATTCAATCTGTTGTAGGTAATCAACAACAAGTTGCAGATCCAGGTTATAATAACCACTCAAGCATTGCTAACTGGCGTGTTGATGCTACCGGGTTTAATTGTAACCCTACATTAAGACTTACCAACGGCAACAATAGCACAATGACTGCAAGAGTAAAATCGCACAGTAACCAAAACAACAACAGAGTGGCAGGTATTAAACAAACAACGGCTACTAATCAAGTATCTGTTTATCCTAACCCGACTGCAAATGTTTTAAACATTAGTTTTGCTACTGTTACAAACAAAGCAAGTGTAAAAATAACTTCTTTATTAGGAAGCGAAGTTTACAGCAATACACAATCTTTATCAGGAAATAATTTTTCTATTGATATTAGTAATTTAGCAAGTGGCACTTACTTAGTACACATTACTACCGATAATGTAAGTGAAATTAAAAAGATAGTAAAGCAGTAAATTATTAAAACAATAAAAAAAGCCCTCTGTAGATTATTACAGAGGGCTTTTTTTATTGTTATTTTTTTCTTGATTCGATTAATCAATCAAAATCTGACTGCCGCCAGAAGCAATAGAATCTTCTACTTTAAAGGTGCAAAGCATCGAGTGATAAATTTCTTCAAAGCTTATTTGGCATTGCTTACCTTGTGCAATTGCTTCTAAAAACACAGCCACTTCTTGCTTGTGTCCTTTATCTTGCTTGCCTAAGCTATCAGTCTTTTTGCTGTTACCGTAAGTTAGCATCTCTTTAAAATCGTTGATGATAACAACTTGTCCGCCGCCAAAAATCTCTAAATATTCTTTGTCTAAATTTTTATTTCCGTTAGAGAAATAAGAAATGGTTGCAATGCTGCCATTTTGAAATTGAAGATTAATATTTAGTGTGTCACTTACATGTACAGCGTCATTCATGGCATTTGCCGACAATGATTTTATTTTTGAATTTGCAATAAATGTTAGCAAATCTATAAAGTGACATACCTCACCCACAATTCTTCCGCCACCAATATCTTTATTATGCACCCAATGGTTAGCGGCAATGGTGCCTGCATTAATGCGATAGTTTATAGAAAGCGGCGTATTTAATTTATCAAAATACGTTTTAGCTTTTATAACAGAAGGCGCAAACCTGCGGTTAAAGCCCAACATTAAAACCGAGTTTGATTTTTGATATAAATTTTTTATTTCTTCTAACTCTGCTTCATTCAAACAAAGAGGTTTTTCAGTAAATACGTTTTTATTGTTTTGCAAAGCCTGCATAACATACCCCGCATGCGAATCATGACGCGTTGCAATAAAAATGGTATTGATATTCTTATCCTCCATTAACTGTTTTGCATTATCAGTACAATACCCAAAACCATATTTATCGGCAATGTTGCGCGCATTGTTAGGTCGATTAGTGGCAATACCAACAAAACTTGCACCATCTTTTAACGCAGGCAGCAATACGTTATTTGCAAAAGAGCCCGCACCTATAAAACCAACGGCTGGTTTACCTGCAACAGCTTGTGTGTTTTTTAACTGAACAGTAGAAGCAATTTTCTTTTTAATGTCGTACTTCAGTAAAATACCGGTAAAAGCTTCTGTTTTATCTACAATTAATTGATAGGCTTTTGGTGCATCAGTAAAATTAAATGTATGAGAAATTAATTTGCTAATGTTTATTTTTTTGTTGGCCAGCATATCTGCAAAGGCTTGCATATTGCGGTTCTCCGTCCAACGTACATATCCATACGGATAATCAATACCTTGTTCTTCGTAGTTTGTATCATATCTACCCGGACCATACGAGCAAGACATTTTTAATTCTAATTCTTTTTTATAATAACCCGCGCGCTTAAACCCTGTGGGCACAGCGCCAACAATAATTACCTTACCTTTTGTTCTGCAAAGTTCTCCAGCAAAATCAACCGGGTCTGTGCTTGGTGTAGCGGCTGTAATAATTACAGCATCAACTCCATAACCTTTAGTCAACGCACGAATACTGTTTTCAATACCTTCTGTATTTCTGTCAATAGCATAGCTTGCACCAAGCTCCTGTGCAAGTGCAACCATTTTTTTATCAATATCAATACCAATACTTTGTACACCTGCGGCATTAAGCATTTGTATGGTTAGTTGTCCTAATAAACCAAGCCCGATAACAGCGCAGCTTTCGCCTAAACGCAAATCTGCCTGACGAATACCCTGCAAAGCAATAGCACCTAGGGTTGTAAAACAGGCTTCCTTTAAAGATACATTATCTGCCAACTTAACACATAAATTTTGGGGAACAGCTACTACCTCTGCATGCACCGCACCTGCCCCGGCACAAGCCACGTTATCGCCAATTTTAAACTCGGTAATACCATCAGCAACCGCAATAACTTCGCCGGCACAGCTATAACCTAAAGCTGATGGAGCATCCAGCTTGTTCATCATTAATTTATAGGTTTCAACCAGACCAATGGTTTTGGCAGTGGTAATTACCTTTTTAACATCCTCTTTACGAGCCATTGCCTTACCAACGTAGCCTAATCTTGCATCTTTAACCGTTTTGCCTTCGGTACCTGCACTTATAATAGAGTAATGATTTCTTACCAGTACGCAGCCTTTGCCCAGCATAGGATACGGTACTTCAAGAATTTTCATCTCGCCGCTTTTTAAATTTTGAGTTAGTTGTTCCAATAGAGTAAAGTAAGTTTAAGTCCTAATAAAGTACATTACGTACAAT
>CAIXZI010000575.1 GCA_903923915.1 uncultured Bacteroidota bacterium | reverse complement strand
TCAGCATCTGCCACAGAAGATATCATTTGCAAATTGTTTCCGTTTTCATTTTGTATAAGAATTACATCGGTGTTTTTAAGGATTACAACTCCGTTAGATTTTATAAATTGAATTTTATCGGCGCGCAAAGTTCCACTAACATCATCTATACTGTTTCCGCTAATAGAAAGTTCTAAATTCCCCGATACTACATCTATCGAATCTGCTTTATAAAAATTACATTTATATAAATCAAGTTTTTTAATATCAGCTTTAAATTGTGCCTGAGGTATTTTTTTTGTGAAATCTATATTACCTGTAAAATCAAATGTTGCAGCGGTATCTTTAGCTGTAATAGTACCGTTAAACTCTTTGTTTTTTATACCTCCGTTAATAGTTAGGTTATGATAGGTATAACCATTAAACGTAAACGATTGCACTTTGCCATCTATTTCTTCTTGCAAGTTTTTTAGCTCAGTACCTTTACCTGTAATTTTTGCATCTAAAGAAATTTCGCCAATGCTACTTACATCTAAAAATTTACCAACATTAAAATTTTCTGTTTTAAAATTCCCTCCATACGCAATATCCTTATCAGGCAAGGTATTCATGGTTGCGTAAGCAGTAACTTTTCCTAAAGCGGTATTTAACGTTCCTTCTAAAAGCAAATTATTTATAAAACCTTCTGCTTTACCGTTAAAATTAATGGTTCCAAGCTTAGCTAAATTTTCAGGAAGTGTTATTTTTTCGTTTTTATTAAATGGGTAACTTGGAATTTGAATTAAATCATAATAATTTGTAGTAAGGTTTTTGGCATCAACAGTCATAATAGTTTTATCTGTATCCGGTAACCCTTTTATAATGATGTGTCCCTTAAACGATGTATGGTTTAATAAAGAGAACGCCAAATTATCAGAACTTAAATTATCTACACTTCCTTTTATGTAACCATTAATTTTTACTTTTTCGTGCAAACCTTCTAATTGCTCAGCAAAATAAGCCACATCGGCAAAATCTATATAGGTGCTATCGGTAAAATTAGCGCGCATATCAACAGCATGCAGGTAGTGATTGTAATCATCAAACGAATCGGTTAGCATTTGGTACGAACCATGCACATAACTGTTTTTAGTTATCAGGGTAAGATTATCAGCTCGTATATTTTGCGGACTAATAGTGGCATCCGCATTCATTTTTTTTATGCAAATACCCGATTTTTCAACCGCAGATAAATCAGTGATTTTTACTTTGATAGAATCTCCGGCAATTTTAATATTAGAAAATTTAGCGTAAATATTATTTACCTCAATATCTTCAAAGTCTATGCCGTACTTAGGCACATCACTATAATCTAAATCTTTATAAACAAAACGTACGTTACTTAAATTTAAGTTTCCAAACCCAACTTTAAAATTAGAGGGCGTAGTATCTTTTTTTGTTGGCGATGGAGATGAAAAATAATCAGCAATAAACTGAAAATTTAAATCTTTTGCGCCTTTATAATAAATTAGTTTGCAAGTAATATGATCCAGTTCAGTTAAATCAACTTCCAGTTGTTTGTTTTTTAAACTATAAAATTTTATGGCACAACCAATTTTACCTCCATACAAAAGGGTATCGTGGTGCAGGTCTTCTACATAAACTCCTTCCAGATTAATCGTTTTTAAAAAATCAATATTAATGGCTTTAATATCAATTTTTGTTTTTAATTTTTTGGAGAGATAAGAGGATGCTTCCTTACCTAAGTAGGTTTGTACTTTTGGCAACTGAAGCAAAAAAAACACACTAATCAACAAAATAAGCAGCACCAGCACCGTAATTTTTACACTGCGCCAAATAAAACTGCTAACTTTACGAAGTAGTTGCATAGCCATCAAATTTAATCATAAAATTGCAAGAACTCGTATATATACTTGGCATAGAATCAAGCTGCGATGATACATCTGCTGCTGTATCATGCAATCAAACCATGTTGGCTAATGTGGTTGCTACACAAGATATACACAAGAAATACGGCGGTGTTGTGCCCGAATTAGCCAGCAGAGACCATCAAAAAAATATTGTACCAGTAGTTGATGCCGCGCTAAAAAAAGCAAATATCAGCTTAACACAAATTAACGCCATTGCTTTTACACGTGGCCCTGGATTAATGGGCTCACTGCTTGTAGGCACTTCATTTGCAAAATCATTATCACTTGCATTAAACATACCACTTATAGAAGTTAACCACATGCAGGCGCATATTTTAGCGCATTTTATTGAAAGTGAAAATGGGTTTCCACAATTTCCTTTTTTATGTTTAACCGTTAGTGGCGGACATACACAAATTGTAAAAGTTACTGGTTATTTACATTTTGAATTACTTGGCGAAACGCAGGATGATGCTGTGGGTGAGGCTTTTGACAAAGCTGCAAAAATTTTAGGACTACCCTACCCAGGCGGGCCGCTTATTGATAAATACGCACAGCAAGGCGATGCAAAAAAATATAAATTCCCCATCAGTAACATGACCGAGTTTAATTATAGTTTTAGCGGCATTAAAACTGACTTTTTATATTTTATACAAAACGAAACCAAGAAAAATGCCAACTTTATACAAGAAAATTTAGCTGATATATGCGCATCGTATCAAGCTTGTTTAGCAGATAGTTTATTTAAAAAATTAATAGATGCCGCGCAACAACATAACATTAAAACCCTTGCCATTGCAGGTGGTGTATCTGCTAATTCATTGCTTCGCCAGCGCTTGGTAGATTTACAAAATCAAAAAAACTACAAGGTTTTTATACCCTCATTTGAATATTGCACCGATAATGCAGCCATGATAGCTGTTACAGGCTATTTTAAATACTTGCAAAAAGGTTTTTGCGATTTAAGTATTACGCCACAGGCGAGGTATTCTTTATAAAATAGTTTGGGCGTTCCGCTGATTACAGCGGCGGGCTTTTCGCGTAAAGCTTTTTAAGGTTACTTAAAAAGGCTTTCTGCTGCAATCCCTAACGCAAGCATCACATTTTACTTATTTTAAAATATTACCGAAAAAAATTTGCTCATTTTTAAAAAGTAACTACATTTGCAACCTCAAAAGCGAAAGTAGCTCAGTTGGTAGAGCGTAACCTTGCCAAGGTTAAGGTCGCGGGTTCGAGACCCGTCTTTCGCTCAAAAAGCCTCAAAGGCTTTTTTTATTGATAGTAAACCATCAATTTTTGCTTGGGTGGTGGAATTGGTAGACACGCAGGACTTAAAATCCTGTGTCCTTAACAGACGTACGGGTTCAAGTCCCGTCCCGAGTACGAGTAAAATCAAGCCTTTCAGAGATGAGAGGCTTTTTTATTTGAAGTCATTTTATGTTTTTACTGTTTAATAATTTTTATTTTACTATCATCAATCTGTAAGTAATACATGTCGGGTGCTAAACCTCATAACACGAATCAAATTCACTGTGTAACGTCTTTTCAAGACCTTGTTTCTATGCCTTTTCATGGAAAAATTAATGCTATTTGCTGGACTCGGAAACTAATAGGTAATTTTTCTGAAATTGCTAATAAGATAGAACTAAACGAAAATATAGCGGTGCTAGATGAAGATGAGCTTTTTAACCTTCAATTGAGTGAACAAGGTCAGCTTGCTCGTGAAATTCTTTTAAATGACCTGAAGGTGTTGAAAGCTTATGGCAAGGCTCCAATCCTTAATCTGATTAAGTGCTATGAGAGAGATGAAACCTACCCGTTTTTTCCAACCGATGTTTATTCTTTTCATGTAGATTGCTCTCCTGTACCAACCGATACCTTTTTATGCACTTACTATGGCGAGTCGAGTGAAATATTACCAAATGCACAAGCGACACAAAAAGTGCTTGTTCCCGAAATACGTGATGAACTCAAAAAAATATATCGTGGAGCAGATGAAGGATTTGAATCATTTTTAAGTGAACATTTTTTTGACTTGCATTATTTGCCCAAACCCGAGGCGCGTCCTATCAGCTTAGGACTTGGTAACTTATGGCGTTTAGCTGTTGACCATCCTGAAAGTAAAGTGCTTCCTTGTCTGCACCGCGCGCCAAAGGAAAAAAATGGACAGAACAGGCTATTGATAATCTGTTGATACAAAACAATTAAGTGTATCATAGTTTCAAGTATTTCCTAATTCAACAAACTTGCCTATCGAAAAATGCATATTCAAAAACTGTTTCAATTTCATAAGATATTTAACTTCCTGGTTCTATTAAAATCATCAATAAAACTCGATAAATCCAACCTGTAGGGTACAAGTAAAATCAAGCCTTTCAGAGATAAGGGGCTTCTATTTATCTTTTATTTTTAGTAGGCCTGCAATATTTTTTATCTATTAAGTAATATTTGCAGTTTTTTAGCCAATTACTCCCAATAAAGTAGGCATTTATAGTGTTATAATACGCTAGGTAATAAATTACAACTTTTTAATATTAGATATGAATTGACATAATTCAGGAAAAATATTTTTTGAAGTTAAATTTTATCCATCCAAGAAAAATGTTCTTTTAAAATACTCTCTTTGTTGTTTTTTAGATATGCAATATATGATTCCGCTATTGGCGACATCTTTTTCTCCTTTAACCAAATTAAACGCCATTTAGATTTTATAGGAAAACCAACAGTTGGAATAATTTTAAGATCGCCATTTAATAGCCCTTCTCTTAAGCCTATTAAGGGCATAATAGAATTTCCAAGTCCTGCAATAACAGCTTGCTTAACAGCTTCATTAGAAGTAAGCTCCATTTTTTTTCTAATCTGCATATTATGTTTCTTAAAATAAGTTTCCATTACATATCTTGTACCAGAGCCTTCTTCCCTAAAAATTAAAGGCATTTTACTTATTTCATTTTTCGTTATTGGCTTGCTTTCAATTTTTTGCTTCCTGCTACCAATTAAATAGAGTTCATTGTCTGTTAGAATTTCCTCATGTACTTTCAAGTTATGGGGCAAAACAGAAACTAATGCAAAATCAACTTCATTATTTTGAAGGCATTTTAATACATTTAGTTTGTTTGTTACATCCATCAGTAAATCAACCCCTTCATTTTGTTTAAGAAATTTATTTAAAAAATAAGGCATAACATACTTTCCGGTAGAAACTACTGATATAATTAATCTACCTGTTAACTGACCTTTGTAAGCCATTGTTTTATAGTCAATGGTACTAACTTCATGAAGTATCCGCTCCGCAATTTTATAGAGTTCCATTCCAAAATCCGTCACATACAACTTTCTGCCAACAACCTCTGTTAATGGTATATCGAACTGATCTTGCAGGTTTTTTATTTGAATAGATAAAGCAGGTTGTGACATATGAAGCTCCTGTGCTGCTTTAGTGATGCTTTTTAATTGAACTACTTTAGAGAATACGCGAAGTTGGTGTAATGTGTAATTCATACTGATAAACGGTTTGTTTGCTTACAAATATAATTGAAAATAGACTTTAAGAATTTTTTCATTATAACTTCTGCTAATTTATGCATAGTTTTTATAAATGTATATGATAAAATATATG
>CAIXZI010000574.1 GCA_903923915.1 uncultured Bacteroidota bacterium | reverse complement strand
ACGGACAACCAACGGCAATTACATCCGGGTTTTCTGCTAAGGCTTCTTCAGCACGTTCTACGTTAACTTCTTTAGCACCTTTTTCGGCTTCTTTAAACATTTGTGCGCCACCTGCACCACAGCATAAACCTTTTGCCTTACTGCGTTTCATTTCAGCTAAATCAACATCTAAACTTTTTATAACATCACGTGGCGCTTCGTACACATCGTTAGCACGACCTAAATAACAAGGGTCGTGATACACAATTTTCTTTCCTTTAAATTCTCCGCCTTGTACTTTTAATTTGCCACTATTAATAAGTTCTTGTACTAATTGTGTATGGTGTATTACTTCATACTGGCCGCCTAACTGCGGATATTCGTTTTTAATGGTATTAAAGCAATGTGGGCAACCGGTTACAATTTTTTTAATATTGTAATTATTTAGTGTAGTAATATTTTGCATGGCCTGCATCTGAAAAAGAAACTCGTTGCCGGCGCGTTTTGCAGGATCGCCGGTGCAACTTTCTTCTATACCCAAGATGGCAAATTTTATTTTTACATGATCTAAAATTCTAACAATGGCGCGCGTAATTTTTTTTGCTCTGTCATCAAAACTACCTGAGCAACCTACCCAAAATAAAATTTCAGGAGTTTCTCCGCTGGCCATCATTTCGGCCATTGTGTTTACTTTAATTGTATCGCTCATCGTAAAAAATTAATCTTCAAAAACCTGTGCAGTAACTTTCTTTTCAACTAAATCGGTAAACTTACCTTCGTAACGGGTGGCACGCACCATGTGGTTATCAATCCAATGATAGTTGCCTCCGCGAGGCTTACCCATTAATAAACCATGGTATTTAAAATTATTGTCTTTTAACCATTGTTCGGTTACCGTGCGATGTGCTTCCGTACGAGAAGTAAAAAAGGTAATAATATGCCCTTCATCAAACCATTTGTTTAATGTAACTAACGCGTCAGGATATACTTTTGCATGAGGCATACGCTCTGGCTCTTCGTTAGGTATATCATCGCAAACAGTACCATCAATATCAATTAAATAATTTTTAATGTGTTTCGGAAGTATAGGAGAAAGCTTCTGTCCGTTTTCTTCAAGTTCAATTAAGTTTTTTTCCATTGTAATATAATTTATTGTTCGTTTACCCAATTAGCTCTGTCGGCAGGAGAGAATTGCCAAGGCGCACCGTTGTTTTCTAAATTACTAAACATGCCATTTAACTCGGTTGGTGCAGCACTTTGCTCCATAACCAAAAACTGACGCATATCCATGATAATAGATAGCGGATCGATATTTATAGGGCACTCTTGCACACAAGCGTTACATGTATTGCAAGCCCAAATTTCTTCGTTTGTAATATAATCGCCTAATAAAGATTTTCCGTCATCAACAAATGAACCATTTTTGTCGATATTTTTTCCTACTTCCACTAATCGGTCGCGGGTATCCATCATAATTTTCCGAGGAGAAAGTAATTTACCTGTTGTGTTTTGCGGACAAGAACTGGTGCATCTTCCGCACTCGGTACAACTATAAGCATCAAGCAACTGTTTCCAGTTTAAATCAAAAACATCTTTAGCGCCAAAGCGTTGTGGATTGTTTGCATCTGTTACCGGCTGATAGCTCGGATCGAAATTTGGTTTAACAACATCAGTAACACTTTCTAAGTTTTTAAATTTTCCTTTAGGATTTAAGTTAGATAGATACGTGTTTGGAAATGCTAGCAGAATGTGAAAATGTTTTGAGTAAGGTAAATAATTTAAGAATCCAAAAATACCAAAGATGTGTAACCACCAGCAAAAACGCTCAATAAAAACTAAACTGCCATCACTCATACCACTTAACATAGGTGCAATAAACTGAGATATAGGAAAACTACCTGCGGGGTGATAATGTTCATTACCACGCGCTTGCAGTGTTTGATCTGCTGCATTCATTAAAAACAAAGCACTCATTAAAATAATCTCAGCACAAAGAATGATGTTGGCATCCATTTTAGGCCAGCCATTCAATTCTTTCATTACCAAACGCTTTACGTGAACTACATTTCTGCGAATAAGAAAAATTACGCAGCCAAAAGTTACTAAAAAGGCAAGTATTTCAAAAAAGCCAATTAAAAAATTATAAAAACTTCCTAAAAAAGAAAATACACGGTGTGTATGAAATAAACCATCAACCACCATTTCTAACACTTCAACATTTATAAGCACAAAACCTACATAAACAAATAAGTGAAGTATAAATGGAATAGGGCGCGTTGCCATTTTGCTTTGTCCGAAGGCCACACGCAACATAGTGTTTAAGCGCTGACTGGGGTTGTCTTTAATAACAACATCTCTGCCTAAAAAAATATTACGATAAACTTTTTTTGAATTGTAAACAAAAAAAGCGGTGCTTGCTAAGACCAGTATAATAAAGATGATTGATGAAATCATACGTAACTTATGGTTTTATAGGTTGATTAGTGTTCTTCTTCTTTTTAGAAGATTTATCTTTTCCTCCAAAAACAGAAATACTTACATAACGTTTTGGATGTTCGCGCAAATCAACTAATAGCAAATCTAAATCGTTACTTGCACGATTTAAGTTGTTGTAGATAGAATCGTTTTTAACCAATTTGCCCAATGTGCCTTTACCATTATTTATTCCGTCTAATAAAGTATTAACCTGCGCCACTGCAAGGTTTGCATGTTCTATAGTGGTTTTAATGTTTGATTTAGCTAACGAATCGCTAATGTTAGAAAAGTTGT
>CAIXZI010000573.1 GCA_903923915.1 uncultured Bacteroidota bacterium | reverse complement strand
TGCTGATATGCTTAAAATCAGTAAAAGTAAAGTATATGATCTATTAAACAAAAGGGTATTACGTTAGATTATAAATATCAGCGTTAATTTGTTATATTTAATTTTGACCCATCCCAATTTATGTGATATTGAAAAAGAGGGATGTTGGCGGGCCCTTTTTGTACGGCTCCATCTAATAGATTAAAAATCGAACCGCAGATACTATCCTTACAAGTGGTACTGCCTGGTTGAGACCAAACAATAGATCTTGCGTTATCACACCCATCATATGTACAACTTCTTTCAAACGCAATAAATTGATTTTGAGAAATTCTATAAATAATAATTCCTTTTATGCCCGTAGACGGATCGATGTAAGGAACATATGTTGATCCACCAACTGTATTAAGTGGAAAGAAAGTAATTGAATTTGATAAAATCGTATAATTAACCGGGGCCGTACTCGCTTTACTAATTGTGCAATTAGTTTTTACTGGTGTAGCTGATTTTTTTTTACACCCGAGTAATACAATAATAATTAGTATTAAGATTTGCGTTTTTTTTATTAGCATGTTTTAATTTATTTCATTAATAAAACTCTTGCAAAGTTAATTATAAAACAATAAATTTGAGTTGCTTATTAATTATTCCACCTGTTGGAAATAATTAATACATTATTTAGATCAATGGGTATTTCATTGAGATTTATCTAAAATTATGAACCAGTATAATTATTTTTTTTAAATGCGTGTATCCAAAAATAAGATTAATAGCAAAGTTAAGGTCACTCCTAGAACCATTAAGAAGCCTGAGTTGCTATATAATCTCGATAATCTAATTGATATGCTTAATGGTGATAATGATATGCTTTATAATATTATAAACATATTTATTGATAATACACCTAAGGAATTAAAAAAAATAGAATCAGCAATAGATAAAGGTCAAATTCAAAAAATAAATTTTGTATTGCATAAAGTACGGCCCTCTGTTGAACTAGTTAGTGGAAAGAAATTTATACGAAAATTTACTTATGTACAAGTTAATTGTAGGTGTTATATTGAAAAGAGGGATTTAAAAGTAATAGTTTTAAATTTAGTAAAAAATTTGTATGAATTAGTAGCACAATTGAAGGAATTTCAGGGATTTTATATTGAAAGAAAATATATCAATAAAATCAATATTTTTTAATGTTATGTTAAATATAAGTATTTAACATAACATATAATTATTTAGGTTAATGAACATAATAAGTAAAAAGCAAGTAAAGGAAGTTATTTATTTAGCTGCGCTGGTGGAAAACAGGAATGGAAAATGTGTAAAAGAGATTTGCAATAAGTTAAATATTTCTCATTCTTATTTTTATAAACTCCGCAAAAAATATGAAGGAGTTCAATTAGAACATCTTTTGAAACTTAAAAAGCTAAAAAACCCAGTAGCTAAAAGGTACGTAAAAAGATCCCGTAATATTAGTGATTTGCATTTTGTGTGATGCTGCCTTAATCTCCTGAACATTTAATTAAGTTTTGCAGTATATTTTGTTAATTTACTTTAATTGTTTTTGTTTTTGTTTTT
>CAIXZI010000572.1 GCA_903923915.1 uncultured Bacteroidota bacterium | reverse complement strand
CAACAGAAAGATTTTTATTGATAAAATTTACAACGCGTTCATTATCTTGTAAATTATTTTTTTCTGAAACTGTTTTTTTAAAATCGCTAATAGCCTGAATTTCATTGCTAAAAAGCATGGCGTTGTTAATGGTTGTTATATATTTGAAATTATCAGAAAAGAAATCTCCGCATAAATTGGAGAATAAATTTTGTTTAAAATCGCAATAAACTTTAATTGAATCAAGTGTTACAAAGACAGAATCGCAAATAGTTTTTAAAAAATCGTTAGCTATTTTTTCTTCTGTAACACTTATCAAACCATAGTCTTGCTCAGTATCTACGCACTTTGCAGAAAACAATATTGCATAATCCCCAATAAATCTTTCTACTTCAATTTGTGCATCCGCATTAATTTTATCCGCATATAATTGTAAATCTTGTTTTCTTTTTTCAAAATTTTCTTCGTAACTATATTTAATAAATTGTGCGTACTTACTTATGCTCAAGCCTTGTAGCAGCGTTGTATTGTACGGAAGTAAATTAAAAGCATCTTTAAAATTTACTATTTCTTGATTTTTTAATGTGGTATAAAACCCGGAAGCATCGTTTGAAAGGAAACCCTGTATGTTTAATTCACTCGGACTTATCGTTACATCTACAGAAAGCCATGTTTCGTTTTTAGAACCGTAAATGGTTTTACTTTTTATAGATGAAGCAAAAAAGTTACTCCAACCTTCATCATAAAAATAAGGTAAATGAATAAACATATTTACATCACTTTCTTTATCTTCGGTTTGATAGGCTTCTGTAAAAATTTTATTTTTAGACAAAGGGTTTTTAGTGTTTTTTATGGCTTCTTGTAAAAAAGCTAAATCACCTGAAAACATTACCAATCCTGCATTTACAGATATATAAAAAGTATAATCTACATTTTTGCACTCGTATAAATTGACGCCTGTTTTTTTTGCCGAAAAATTCTTTTCTAAAAAAGAAATAAATAAATCGTTGGTGTTTATATCAGCCAAATTAAATGCGGCAAGTAACTGGGTATTTTTGTTTTTATACAAAGCCACAAAAACAGATTGCACACCAAATTGATTACTGCTGGTAGAATTACTAATTAACGAATCTGCCTTTTGAAGCGTTTTATTAAATTGCTTAATGGCATCTGTTTTTAAAAGCTCCTCCCACATTAAATTACCCTGATTTATTTTTTCAGAAAGTTGGTGCAGGTTTTTTGTTTCAAGCAACATATAGCAATTATCGGGTAAAATGCTTAAAGGGTTTGTGGTTGGGCGTTTTAAATTGGTTAAATACAAATATCCCCAGGTGCCACAAGCAATAGCAACTACCAAAAGTAAAATAAATGCAATTTTTTTAATCACGATATAAAGTAAAAATACAGAAGATTAATGTTGTGTTTTAGGCTTAAAAAAAAGGTTATGAAACCCGCCTTGTGAAAATCTAATTTAGAATAGAGTAGGTTGTTCTGGTGCTAATAACGTAAAACTTTTACGGTGATAGCTGCAATCTCCATGTTTTTTAATTCCTGCACGATGCAGTAGAGTAGGGTAGCCCTTGTTTTTATCCCAGCCATAATAGGGAAACTCGTTATGCAAATTCATCATTACATCATCACGATGCGTTTTTGCAAGCAGAGATGCGGCCGCAATGCTTAGGTAAATGCCGTCACCTTTAATAACACACAGGTGTTTAATTTCTTTATATGGTTTAAATCGATTGCCATCAATCAATAAAAAATCGGGTGTAATATTAAGTTTATCAACCGCTTTGTGCATAGCAAGAATGGATGCATTTAAAATATTTATTTTATCGATTTTAAGGTGATCAACTTCGGCAACAGCCCAAGCCAAAGCAACATGTTTAATTTCTTCGGCTAATTGATAACGTAATTTCTCTGGAATTTTCTTAGAATCATCAATAAATTTATTCTTGTAGTTTTTAGGAAGGATAACTGCAGCGGCTACTACTGGGCCTGCCAAACACCCCCTGCCTGCTTCGTCGCAACCGGCTTCTATGTTTTTTTTATGATGGTATGATTTTAGCAAAGACTTCCTTTTTAACAAAAATAAACACTATTCATAAGTCTACAATTGCCGTTCATCAAATTAACAAATAAATTAGATTCGATTATTTTACATTTGCTGCCGAATTTTTACGATGAAATCTTACCGAAATAAACATACGTTTTACCTACTAACAAAAGGGGTACACCTATTTTTAGTTGTGAGAAATAATTCATTGTAAGTAATTCGCGCAAAAATATGACAACTGTAAAATGAAAAAACTATTTATACTAACCCTTGCTTTATTATTTACTCAATTTGCACAAGCGCAATTCCCTGGTGGGGGCGGTGGGGCTCCTGGGGGAAAGATACCCAGCATAGCTCATTTGTACGGCAAAGTGCTTGATGCAACATCTAAAGAACCTGTTGAGTTTGCTTCGGTGGCTTTGTTATGGTATGATAAAGATAGTGCTGTGGCAGGTTGTTTGGTAAAATCAAATGGAGATTTTTCGTTAGATAACCTGGCTTTTGGAGCTTTTCGTTTACGAATTTCTTTCATCGGTTATAAAACCATCGAGCAAAAAATGTTTATCAATATGCAAAACGTTGATAAAGATTTAGGCAATTTAATGCTTGCACCTGATGCTGAATTATTAAAGGATGTTGTTGTATCTGAAGATAAAGCTACCATGCAAATGAGCATTGATAGAAAGGTTTACAATGTAGATAAAGATATTTCTACGCGTGGCGGAACAGGCTTAGATGCTGTAAAAAATATACCAAGCGTAACAGTAGATGCCGATGGAAACGTTTCATTGCGTAATAATTCGGTACAAATATATGTGGATGGAAGGCCTACTACGCTTACACTGCAGCAAATTCCGTCTGATCAAATTGATAGAGTAGAAATTATTACCAACCCATCTGTAAAATTTGATGCTGCCACAACGGGTGGAATTTTAAATGTTATTCTTAAAAAGAATAGCAAACCCGGCTACAATGGCGTTATTATGGGTGGTATAGGCACTAACGACAGGTATAACGGCATGGCCAATCTTAATATTAAACAAGGAAAATTTAACGTGTTTGGTATGTATAACTATAATACGCAAACTAATTTTAATGATGGTTTTACCAATAGAAATTCCATACTACTTCCCTCTCCTGATCCATTTACACACACTGTAAATAAGTTTTATAATCAAACCGATACCAGCCGAATGAAGAACACATTCCAGTTTGCTCGAGCAGGTTTTGATTATTACATTGATAACAGAAACACCTTAACGCTTTCGGGCAACTACGTGCATGGTTCTTTTGATAATAAAGACTTTCAGCATTATCAATACAGAGATGAATGGGGTAATTTTGCAAGTAAGGGAGACAGGACAAACATATCGAATACTTCATTTAATAATTATACCGGGCAGCTTCAATACAAGCGTACCTTTCCAAAACAAGGCAAAGAGTTTACAACCGATTTAACTGTTAACGGCGGACAAACAAACACATCTTATACATTTACAACCTACCAAAATCCATTGCCACATATTGTGCAAAGAAGTAATGGCGGCACGCCCAGTTGGCAATACACCTATCAAGCCGATTATGTAAACCCAATAAATGATCATACAAAAATAGAAACCGGAGTACGTAGTTACTTGCAGCGCTCATTTAGCACCCAAAACACTTTTAATAAAGATTCTGCCGGAAATTTTGTGTCGTTTTCAGATTTAACAAACAATTATAACATTACTAATTTAACTAATGCCGCATATATTAATTATAGTAGCAAGTTAAAAGGCATTAATTATATGGCAGGTTTGCGTTTTGAAGAGAGTTATTATAAAGGCAATATTACTAATAAAGATATTTCATTCTCGTATCAATACCCTGATGCTAAACTTAATAAGCTGCAATACTGTTTTTTTCCGGCACTGTATTTCTCCAAAAAATTTGCACATAACCAAGAGGTGCAAATAAATTTTTCGCGTAAAATTAACCGCCCCAACTTTTTTCAATTAATGCCTTTTGTTATGATGGCAGATAATGCCAACATCCGCATTGGTAACCCACAATTGGCTCCCGAGTTTTTAAATATAGGTGAGATAAACTATAACATTACCTGGGGCAAAGTTAATTTCCTTACCTCGTATTATATGCGCTACATACAAAACCCTATTACCGCTATTGCCTATCCGCAGGCAAGCAATCCTAATATATTGGTTAACACGTTCCAAAACGGTAAAAACAGCGTAGTAGGTGGTTTTGACAATACCTTAAAAGTAACGCCAATAAAAAATTTAGATTTAATGGCTAACGCCAATATTTTCTACCTTACCATTAATTACTTAAACGGTACGCAACAAATTACCAATAGCGGTTATAGTTGGACGGGCAAAGCAAGTATTAGCTACAAATTTCCGGGCAATATTAGTTTGCAGGTAAACGGCAATTATCAGGCGCCTCAAATTTTACCACAAGGTACAACCCGTGTAGTGCAGTATATGGATGTAACCGTATCTAAAAACATAAAACAAAAATTAATTTTCACCCTTTTACTTAGTGATGCATTTAACAGCAAACGTATGGGCACCAATTATAATACACCTGAGTATGTACAAGACCTATCGCGACGTAGAGAGTCTCGCTACGTGCGCTTAACCGTAATGTATATGTTTGGTAAAATGGATTCAGGTCTGTTCAAAAAACTGAAACAGCAGAAAAAAGAAGGTGGCGATGACCAAGGCGGCAGTATGGGTGGCGGGTATTAATTAAACACCGCCAAGCTGAGAGGTAAAATCTTAATTTTTTAGAAAATCAAATAGTTTGTAATACCACTTGCGTTAGGGATTGCAGCAAGCTGCCGTGCAGCGCGAAAGGCCCGCTGCTGTAATCAGCGGAACGCCCAAAAGAAGTTATATAGGGGCGGTTAATTATATTAAGCAGTAGTACCCTCAATTTTGCTAAAAAAACTATATTTGTGTTTCAATTTTTAGAAAATTATGGCTAAACAAAAAACCAACTCTGATTTATTTATACCTACTATAAACCCGTACACGCTTTTTCCGTTTAGTAAACCCATTATTCCGTACATTATTTTAGGCCTAATTGGCTTTATTTTTTACATAAACACTATTAAAAACGAGTTTGCGCTGGATGACGGGATTGTTATTCATAAAAACGAGTACGTAATGGAGGGTATTGGTGGAATAGATAGTATTATGAAACGCGATGCCTACCACAGTTTTTATAAGCAAATGAATGCTAAGGCGCAGTTGGCGGGTGGTCGTTATCGTCCGCTATCTATTGTAAGTTTTGCTATTGAGCAAGAGTTTATTGGTAAATACCCTGATGGACATTTGCCGCCCGCTAATTGCTGGGATGAAAACTTAAACGGTAAACCAGATGCCGATGAGGATATAAACAAAGATGGTTTATATAACGATAATGATTGCCTTACTAAAGGTTGTGTAATGCGACATTTTAATAACGTATTGTTTTATGTGCTTTGCGTATTGCTGATATATGCCATGTTTAAAAACCATTTGTTTAGCAAATACCCCGATATGGCCTTTGTAGCAGCCTTGTTGTTTTGCATACACCCAATACATACAGAGGTTGTGGCTAATATGAAGAGTAGGGATGAGATATTCTCTATGATATTTATATGCTTAACCTTTATAAATATATTTAAGTATGCCGAAACCAAGCAAACCAAATACATGGTGTGGAGTGCGGTAAATTATTTTTTAGCGCTGCTATCAAAAGAGTACGCGGTAACTTTAGTCTTGGTTATACCTGCTACACTTTATTTATTAACAGATAATTTTACTTTTAGTAAATTCTTTAAACTGTTTCTTGCATTAGGCGCAGCTTTAGCGGTTTACTTTATGATACGTTTTTCTATAGTAGTGGCTAAAACAGGTATACCGGATACGGAATTATTAAACAACCCTTATTTATTGGCGCGCGGAGATCAAATGAAAGCTACCAAAGTTTTTGTATGGTTAAAGTATTTTATACTGCTGTTCTTCCCTTATGTTTTAAGCTCAGATTATTCGTACAACAGTATTCCGTATCGTCATTTTACAAGCCCGGAAGTATGGTTATCATTAGGTATTTACATTGGTCTTGCTGTTCTTACCTACAAATTATTTCGTAGAAAACACCCGGTTGCTTGGGGCTTGGTTTTCTTTTTTGCTAACTTTTTAATGATTGCCAATTTATTAATTGATATTGGTGCTACTATGGGAGAACGATTAATCTTTCACTCCTCATTAGGTTGGGCGGTTTGTATAGCCTGGGTTTTTACCGAAGAAGCTAGGAAGAAAATCACATCTGTTACAACGCACAAAGCTATTTTATGGACGGTGCTTTTAGTATTGGTGGTTTTATGCGGTATTAGAACCATAACCCGTAACGAGGTTTGGAAAAATGATATTACGTTGTTTACGCATGATGTAGATGTTATGCCAAACTCTGTATTATGTTTAGGTAACGCGGGCGCACGTTGGATAGATTTATCTGAACGCCCAGAAAACAAAGCGCACGAAAAAGAATATTTAGAAAAGGCTAGAGGTTACTTAGATCATGCTTTGCAATTGCACCCAAAATATGTAAACGGATATTTAAACTTAGGTTTGGCGTATTTTAAATTACGTGATTATAACAAAGCCGAAGAAATTTGGGGAACAGCTTATCGTTTATACCCAAGCAATCCGTATTTGGTAAGTTACTACCGTGTATTATCAAACGTGTATATACAACAGGCGTTTCAGGATGCTAAGGATAAAAAACTACAAAACTCGCTGTATTGGTTTGATCGCGCATCAAAAATATTTCCACAAGACCCTGAAATATGGTACAACTTAGGCGGTGCGGCATTTTCTTTAGGCGATTATGCGCGTGCACGTTCATCATTTGAAAGGTGTTTGCAGTTAAACCCAAATCATGCTCAAGCAAAAGCAGGGTTGGCTAATTGTCCGCCGGCTGGTTCAAGCCCCGCTCCAATACCAAGTCCAGCGCCTGTTGCAACGCCAATAAACCAACCTGTAAATGTAAATCCAAACACGCAAACACTTTCGGTATCTAAAGATGAAGTGTTGCAAGACCAACAACTTCCCGCTATGTTAAATGGGTATTATGTTTTGTATAACAGAAATCATCAGAAAACAAAAGATGGCGTTTTTAAAGACAACCGATTTATGGAAGGAAAAAATTATGTCTATAATCAAAACGGACAACTAACTTCCATTAATGTTTACAAAAACGGGTTTTTTGTTGGCACTGCTGCAAACTAAATTTTAATTAAGATAGATTCTTAATTTGCTTTAAAATATTTCTGCCTCTGCTTTCAAGTGCAGGTATGCCGCAGTGTAAAAGGCTTTCGGCATTATGTTTTACTTCATTGTTAAGGTCTGGATATTTTTTAGCGATGTTAAACATAACACCAATAGAAAAGGCTCTTACGGCAATAGGCTCATTTATATCATGCAAGTAATTATTGCTTATTTCAAAAAGCAATCCGCAATATTTTTCGGGTATATCAACATCTTCCAGTATTCGCAGGGCATTTCTTCTTATGGCGTCGTGAGCTTGTTTGTCGCCCAATTTTTTAATCATTTTACCAAACCAGGGTTTTATTAATGCGGGATATTTTTGCACGCAGTAACTAACCGAATAAGCGGCCCGCTGCGCTACTCTGTATTCTCCTGTGAGCATCAATGTAATTAATTCGGCAAATAATTTTTTATCATCGCTTACATAGGCAACAATTTTAAGACATTGTTTTTTAGAATGTTCTTGTAAAAGAGCTTCTTTGATATTCATGCTGCATTAAACTCTTACGCCAATAACCAGTATATCATCTATCTGTTCGTTATTACCACGCCACTCTTCGATAAAATTACCTAAGTATTCTTGTTGTTTAGGCATGGATAAATTTTGAATAGAAACTAAAATTTCTTTGAACTTTTTTGTCATTAATTTTTTACGATTAGGCCCTCCAAACTGATCGGCATAGCCATCGCTAAACAAATAAAAAGTATCTCCTTTTTGTAAATCAATTTGGTGTTCTTCAAATACCTGATTATCTAACGTTAAGCCTCCAATAGCGTGTTTGGTTGCTTTTATTTCTTCAACTTCGGTAGCCCTGTTTTTTATTACCCACAATGGTCGATTTGCACCTGCGTATTTTATTTGTACACTATTGTTATTACTTAAAGCAGTTGGTATAGCGCATAAAGAAACATCCATGCCATCGCGCGTAGAAGTTGCATCGCCAGATTGACGAAGAGCTGATTTAATTCCTAAGTTTAATTCTTGTAAAATTTTACCGGGTTCGTGACTAATATCAACAGCATCTTTTAATTTTTCGTTACCCACCATGCTCATAAATGCCCCAGGAACTCCATGTCCGGTGCAATCTACAGCTGCCAGTATAATATCTTTTTTGTGGTTTGTATGGATATCAGAGAAAAAATAAAAATCTCCACTTACAATATCTTTGGGTTTATAAAGAATAAAAAAATTAGTTAAGTGGGATTGAATTTCATGAGTTGGCGGAAGTATAGCAAACTGAATACGTTTGGCGTAAAGTATACTTTGCTCTGTTTCTACATTTTTTTGCTCAATGATTTTACTTTTTTCTTCTATTTGATTTTTTTGTAATTCTATTTCAGAAGCTTGTTGTACAAGCAATTGATTTGCTTTCTTTTTTTGTTGGATGTTACGCACCAAAAAGAAGGAGAAAACAGCGACAATACCTAATCCTCCTAACAAAAAATTGGTGTATAACAGATTTTGTTTTAACTCGGCATCTTTTACTTTTTTCTCGCGATTAACAACATCCAGTTCTTTATTTGCAATTTCTTCTTGTTTCTTTTCCTCATCTAACTGACTTGATGTTTTGCTTATCTGTTGTTTTTGCTGTTCAATTTGCATATCCTGCATTTTTTTGAGCAACGCCATGTGTTCTAATTCTTTTGCTTTTTGCTGAGATTCTAACTCGTTTTTATGCAGCTCGGCTTGTTTTTGCTCTAATAAAAGTTCTTTTATTTTTTTTTCTTTGGCATTTACGGCTGCTTCGCTGGCTTGTTTTTCTGCTTCAAGCTGTTGCGCATGTATTTCTATTTCTTTCTTTTTTAAATCGGCTTCTTGCAATTGCCGCGCTTGTTTTAGAAATTCAATTTCTTTAGATTTTTTTTCGGCCTCAATGCGTAAATTTTCTATTTCCAATTTTTTATTGTCTTCGGCAGCCTTTGCCAACATTAGTTTAGTGGTTTCGCTTATGCCGTTAAATTCTTGTTTAAATAAATGAATATAACCTCCATCTGCCATAAATTTTTTCTTACGTTTATTAAAGTAAATTTTGCCCGAAGGCTTGTTTAACAAAAAGCCAAACAACTCGGTAGTAGCAGCAGTTGCCAGGTTATCAAACATAGTAATTTTCCAATCGTTTAAAATATAAATAGAAGTGTCGTAATCGTTATGTGTAAATGCGTTAATTAAAAGCGATTGCTCGTTTAATCCTTTTTTTGAAAAGCGTAAGGTGTAGTCAAAATTTAATTCGAGTTTTAATTTAAAAACTCCATCGGCATTAGTAGTAATTTCGCGAATTTCAAAATCATTTCGTAGAACGGCAATTTTTATTCCTTCTATTGGTTTACCTGATTTTAGGATAGCGCCGCTAAAATCAAGATAGCCGTTGCGTGGTTCCGGACTTGCTTTTTTAATTATTTTGTTTCCATTGCCATCAAAAACATAATACTCATCGGTAAAATTTTTGTCTTTTAAATTTCCCTCTAAAATTATTTTTCCATCCGGATTATAAAATTTTGCTGATCCATCCGGCTCATCATTAACATAGGTTATTTCACTTTTTATTTTATTGGTATGGTGATATGATTTCCAAATGTGGTGTTTCTTGCCATTTACATATTGTCCTTCTTCCACAATTTGATTGTGATTAAATAAGTGGTGCACCCAACCTTTTTTATCTTTTCCAAAATAAATCCAACGCCCTTGCTTGTTACCGGCCTTGTCAACTTTGTTGATGGTGTCTCCTAAATAAACTTCGTAATTTTGATAAATGGCATTGCTTTGCTGCGCTTGTATGCGAGTTAGACAAAAACAAAAAAATAATATATGGTAAATTTTACGCATGGTCAGGATGGTAAATTTAACAAATATTTCTTAAAGCGTATAAGCAATAGAAGCTACGCCCACTGTTGTTTTGGCGCTTTTTTGTAATTGAAGAATACAGGCTTCGGTAGTTGCGCCGGTTGTTATTACATCATCAACCAATAAAATATTTTTGTTGTTTATCTTTTCAGGATTTTGAACATGAAATGATGTTAATGTGTTTTCTACCCGCTCTTCACGGGTTTTATAGGTTTGGGTTTCGGTAAATTTGGTTTTAATAAGCACATCTGTAATAACGGGAATATTTAATCCCTCACTTAATCCCTTAGCGAAATATTCACTTTGGTTATAACCTCTTTTTTGCAAACGTTTTTTATGAAGGGGGACAGGAATGATGTAATCATAATTAGTAAACGTGTTGTTTTGTTTTAAATCTTGCGCATACCATTTGCCCAATATTTTTGCTACTTGCGGCTTGTTTTTATATTTTAAAGCATGCAAAATCTTTTGGGTGATTCCTTTTTTTTGAAATAATAAAAAACTACCTGCAACTTGTACATCTGCTCTTCCGTAAAATATTTTTTGAACCGGATTTTCTTTTTGTAAATGATAATTTGTTTTGGGTAAGGATACATAGCATTTATTGCAAATAAATTGCTCGTGCTTAAATAGCGTGTCATTGCATCCATTGCAAATACGAGGGTAAACAAGTGATGCTATATCCAACAAAAAGTTTTTCATTAAAATACTTTGATGGCAATGAGTAAAACGTCATCTATTTGTTCTAGGCCTTCTTTCCACACATCAAAGGTATGTGCTAGAATTTCTTTTTGTTCAAACATCATTTTTTGATTAATCTCTAAAAGCTTATTTTCAAGTTGTTTGTATTTGAATTTTTTGCCTTTAGGACCACCAAATTGGTCGGCATACCCATCAGTAAACGTGTAAACCGTATCTCCTTTTTCGAGTTTAAAAATCTGAAGCGAAAAAGGTTTTGGGTCATCTGCGTACATACCCACCGGCATTTTATCAGGTTTAATTTCAAGCAAAGTGTTATTTCTTATTACCCACACCGGGTTATTTGCTGCAGCTATCTGCAAGTCCATTTTTTCGAAATCAAAACAACACAGTGAGCAATCCATGCCGTCTTTTGCAGCTTCATTGCCTTCGGGGTTAAGTGCTTTAATAATATCGTTGCGTATTTCATCTAAAATTAAATCCGGACGCGTAATTTTTTTCTCAATAATAACTTCGTTTAAAAATGAAATATTTAATAAACTCATAAATGCCCCTGGCACCCCGTGTCCGGTACAATCGGCGGTAGCTAAATAAAATTTATTATTAAGACTTAGAGCCCAGTAAAAATCGCCACTAACAATATCTTTTGGTTTATATAAGATAAAGAAATCACTTAAGTGTTTTTTAAAATAATTTTCAGATGTGAGTAGTGCTCGTTGTATACGCTTCGCATAATGAATACTATCCATTACTTCTTTGTTTTTTTCTTCAACAAAATGTTTTTGCTTTTCTATTTCTGTTTTTTGTTTAGAAATAATGGCATGTGCTTTCTGGCTCCGTTTAAAACTGCGGTAAATAGTTAGGGCTATAAAAACAGAAACAACAATACCACAAATGCTTATTATGATATAAATAAGACTGCGTTTTTTTTCTTCGGCTCGTATTACTTCTTTCTTATCTTCTTCTAATTGCTGTTTCTCTCTTTCTTTTTCAAATGTAAAATTCATTTCAAGTTCTTTTCGTTTTTCAATGCCCTCATCGTTTAAAACACTATCTCGGTATTGCTTGTATAACACATAATATTGATAGGCTTTAT
>CAIXZI010000571.1 GCA_903923915.1 uncultured Bacteroidota bacterium | reverse complement strand
TCACTTTTGTTATTCCATTCTGTTCGCTAAAATTCAAATCCCATTCAGAACCCGGCAATGACGGATTTTCATCTTTGTCTGCAAAAGCACTAAAGTATTTGAAGTTGGTTTTCGGGCTAATGGAAGTATATTTCTGAATCTGCCAATTCTCATGTCCTTCAGGGCTAACCATTGCGTAAAACCTTTGACCGCCAACTTTAAAATCCATATATTTTGTTTTTGAGGCATATGGTTTAGGAGCCCACCATTGGTCAAGAATTTCCTGATTAGTAAAAGCATCCCATACTGATGATTGGTCAGCATCAAATTCCCTGGTCACAAATACTGTTTTTGTTGCTTTATCAATAGTAAAATCAAATAGTAAACTGTTTTTCATTTCTTGTTTTTTTTGAGGGTTAATAATACGTTGTCTAATTGGTCAAATCGGTTTTCCCAAATCTTTTTAAATTGCTCTAACCACTTATCAATCTCTTTCATTTTTTTAATTTCAAGTGAGTAGTAAATTTCTCTGCCTTGTTGTTCCTGCTTCACTAATTCACATTCAGTAAGCATTTGAATGTGCTTTGAAACAGCTTGCCTGCTTGTGTGAAATTCTTCTGCAATTGCATTGGGTGTCATTGCTTGTGAGGCAAGCAAAAGCAAAATTGCTCTTCGTGTTGGGTCGGCTAATGCCTGAAATACATCTCTCCTCATTTTCTAAATGGCATTTATGCAACAATATGGTTGCAAATATATGTGCAATAAATTGATTGCGCAAATTTATTTTCACTTTTTTTGTCGATGTAATATTTTGAAGTGTTGGTCTAAGGTTTTGGGTCGTCCTACAATGACCGCTAACGTTTGGCAAGCAAACCCATTGGCGGCTTGAAACAACCAACTGTCGCTTTGCAATAACGTTTGTTAAAAGTAATAAATTTTCTTTACGCACTTCGCCGCCATTGGGTATTGCTTGCTGTTATGGGCTGCAACGGACACCAATACTAAACTAAGAAACACCTGTCTACGTATAATTTAAGTGAAACTATTTTTTAGATTTCTTATAGAATGCATCAAGTAATCTTTTAGAATCTGTATCTCTCGGGTCCAATTTAATTGCCTTTTTTAAATCTGAGAAAGCTCCTTTCTTGTATTTTTCAGCCAAAAAATGTCGAGCAAGTCCTCGTTCAAAATAAACGGAATTATCTTTAAGGTTTAATTTAATTGCTTTAGTATAATCTTTTATCGCTCCTTCATAATCTCCAGAACTGCCTTTTGATTGCCCAGATTTAAAATAATAATCGGCTGTTTGTTTTTCTTTCATTTTTTTCATTTCGATTTATCTGTAAATAATTTATATGTTTTTTAATGATTGTTTTGCATCGCTACTTCCTAATTTAGCTGCTTTTTGCATGTCTAAGAGCCAACCTTTCTCGTCTCCCGAACTGATTTTAAAAGCACCTCTATTGTAATAAGCATCTGCGTCATTTGGTTCTAATTCAATAGCTTTTGTTATATCCTCGATAGCCCCCTCATAATCATTTAAACGAAACTTCGCTGTTGCTCTTTCAAAATAAGCACTAAAATTTTTCGAATCGACTTGTATTGTAGAAGTGTGTTTTTGAATTGCCTTGTAAAGCCTTAACTTGTATTTTGGTATTTCCCCATTGGGATATTCCTCGGCATCATTTGGGTATAAAACAAAGTCTGGCGAACTTGCTGCTTGCGCAGGAGCGCTAACTTTAGTAGTTATTTTTTAATTTTAAATTTTTTGTTGACTGCACTGACTCTTCACCTTCTTTTACCAATGTTAGTGTGTTATTTTCATAATAAGTATATTTCCACAACTCAGCACCTAATTTTGGAGCCAAATATTTATCATCCATGTTATATTCCTGAGCAAAGCAAATAATTCTTGTATTTAAAAAATCAATATTTACTTTAATATTTAATTTATCTCTTACTAAAAGTTCAAATTCGGCTTTGTTTTTTTCAATCCAATCAATATATCTATGCGCTTGCACAAGTTGTCCCTTTTCCATTGTCTTTTTGTATTCAACAACAACGGGTCTGTTATTATAGTCAAGTCCTAGAGTTTCTATTCGACCGTGCTTGTCTGTCCTATGCTCCTTTTTTATAAAACGTACTTCGAAAAGTGCTTCTAGATTATTGTCAATGAAGTCATGCAATTCTAATTCACTTTTGAATTCTTTTTGTTTTACTTTTGTTGCTATACCATTTTTTATTTCAAACATCATATTGGTATGTGATTATTTTATTCAAGGTTGATTTGTCAACAGAGGCGTGTCCACCGTTGTTGCCCATAACTACCTTATAGGATTAACTTTTTCCATCTTATCCTGCAGTTTTTGCAAGATATGATTAGGTTTTATACTATTTGGTAGACTCAAATTTATGCATTTATTATTAACTATCAAACGCCAATGCATAGGCTAACATCATTTCTCGCACCCCTGCATCCATTTCTCGCTACTTAAAAATGGTTGCTGCGTAGCGAGCGCTCATTTCTCACACCTCCAAATTCATTTCAGCCTACTCTGCGTCGGTTGCTCAGCACTTAAAAATGGTCGCAGCCTACTCAGCAACCGTTGCTCAGCCCTCCAAAACCATTTTGGCCTCCTCCGCGTCCGTCGCTCGCTACTTAAAAATGCTTGCAGCCTACTTAGCAACCATTGCTTAGTCCTAAAAATTCATTTCAGCCTACTCAGCATCCGATGCTCAGCACTTAAAAATTGTTGTAGGATAAC
>CAIXZI010000570.1 GCA_903923915.1 uncultured Bacteroidota bacterium | reverse complement strand
TACTACTCATTTTAGAAACCCCCTCTACCCTATCAATACAGGTAATTGGCACTTCTACAATTTTAAATCCTTTTTTTATGGCCGCATATTTCATTTCTATTTGAAATGCATAACCCATAAATTTAATGTTATCAAGATTAATGGTTTCAAGCACTTTACGCTTGTAACATTTAAAGCCTGCGGTAGTATCTCTAATATTTATCCATAAAATAGCGCGCACATATACCGATGCAAAGTAGCTCATCAAAATTCTGCCAACAGGCCAATTTTTTACTTTGCCACCTTTACAGTAACGAGACCCAACTGCAACATCAGCCCCATTCTCGCAAGCACTTAATAAGCGAGGTAAATCATTTGGATCGTGAGAAAAATCGCAATCCATTTCAAAAATGTAATCATACTTTTTTTCAATAGCCCACTTAAAGCCTACAATGTACGCAGTACCTAAACCTTGCTTACCGCTTCTTTCAAGTAAATGAAGTTTAGTTGGGTTTGTTTGTTGAAGTGTTTTTACAATTTGTGCGGTACCATCAGGCGACCCATCATCAATAATCAGCAATTCAAATTCCGGCTGTAACGAAAAGACTTTTTCAATCATCTTTTGGATGTTTTCCTTTTCGTTATAAGTTGGTATGATAACTAAATTTTTACCCACGTTTGGCGAATATACAATAAAATATTACGTAGAAACAAGTAGCTAAAAAGTCTTTAACAAATGTTTAGATTTTATTTTGAATTTAATAGAAAACCAGCTCATATATTTCGACAAGCTCAATATGACGCCGCACGCTGTCAATCAGAGCCTCTCTAAGATTTTTCGATTACCCAGTAAAAATTTAACAAAATTTTAATCCGTTCTTAGTTTTTACTACAAACTAAATCCATCATCAACAATGATGTTTTGCCCGTTAATGTATTGCGAAGCCTCAGAAACCAAGAATAGTAAGGCTCCCGTAATATCTTCTCTATCAAGCATGCCTTTGTTTAGGCTTAAATTGTTATATTTTATTAAAAAACTCTCGTCTTGGTTGTTAAAAATTCCACCCGGACTAACACAATTAAACCTAATATTTTTGCCTTTATAATATTTAGCAAAGTATTTTGTTAAATGTATAACTCCCGATTTAATAGCCGCATACTCTACAGGCATGGTAAAACCTGCGTTTTCATACACTTCAAAACGAGGCGGCATAACACCATAAATAGACGACATGCTGATAACATTACCATGCCCCTGCTGCTTAAAGAACAAGGCAAATTGCTGCATGCATAAAAAGTAACCGCCAAGGTGTAAATCAGTATTCTCGCAAAAATCTTTATAAGTAACTTTTTCTACATCGTTACCGTAATTTTTATTGCGTGGATAAGCATTGTTTATCAGAGCATCTATTTTATCGTGTTTTTTTTGAATATCTGCAATTGCCGATTTTATAGATGGCTCAGAGGTAATATCCATTACAACAGTAAATAAATCAGGTGAATTAGTTTCTACTTTTAATTTTTCAAGTTGTTCAATATTAATATCAGCAGCAACCACAATAGCATTATTATCTAATAAGGCTTTTAAAAATGTTTTACCCAACAAGCCGCAAGCGCCTGTAATTACTACTACTTTTTTTTGTAAATCGGTAAACATATCAGTTTTGTAAAATAGTTAATTGCTGTTTAATTTCTTCTTCGGTTAGTTTTTTCACTTCAAGCACATGCGTAATATTACTGAAATCTTTTAGGTGAGGCAAAAACCAATAACTCTCAGTTAGTTTATCGTTGGTATCAAAACTGCCGTCGTTATCGCTATGATGGATGCAGAGAATTTTATCTGTAATTTTTTGAATCGCCTCATCTGCATTAAAATGCAAGGTATTTGCCGATACCTTTAAATGAGCCGTATCTATAAGCAACGCCAAATTTGGGTGATTTACTTCTTCTAACATTTGCAACATTTCATCAACTTCACAACAAAGTAAAGGGTTACTTCCATCAGGGTGTATATTTACAGATGCCAGTACGTTATTTTCAATTAAAAAATGTAAGCCCAACTCTTGCGCTTTAGCTGTAATAATTTTTAATGATTGTATAAAAAGTTTCCAATGTTCTTTTCTATCAAAAGGATTAGAAAGTACAAGTTTTCTCCCTAATTCATCCGGATGCGGATCTATACAAAAGCCTGCATGTGCAGAAAAGAAAGGGGCTCCAGCTTTTTTACTAAGTTCTAATCCATTTATACAATGTGCGATAGATTGATTTCTGATAGCCTCATTTGAGCTCGCCAAGTTTAACACAAACGGGATTTTGGGTGCCGGAAAATAATTGTGTGCATACTTTTTTATGGTTGCATTTACAAAAAACGGCTCCATATCTGCTCTGTAAGGCATACCCGAGCTAAATTCAAGCGCCCAGTTATTGTTCTTAGCCAACTGAACTATTTGTTCGGGCAACATTCCCATAAAAGCTAAAGTGCTAACTACTACTTGCATACCCACAAAGTTACAAAGGCATTGGCAGCATCCAAACAATATTTGCATTTTTGTACTTTCTTAATAAATGGTTTTAAAGTTATTGCACATATTTAAAAAAACATACTGTAACAACCTGTGCAGTCATGTTGAGATTGTCGAAACATGTGCGTTGCCTACCCATATACTTCGACAGGCTCAGGATGACATCACGCTTAGTCATATTTGGTATGTAGAAGACTTTGCGCATGCCTTAGCAAAATATATTTCATGCTAAAATTTCTACATCCATATAAAACCATTGAACGGCAAATACTATTTGTAATTGTAGCCGAGTTTTTTATACAGCTTGTAAACGCTACGTTTATGAATATGTTGCCACTGTATTTAAATAATTTACACTATAGCAAACAAGAAATTGCAGGCTTTATATCCTTTCGGTTTTTAGGTGTTTTTTTATTGGCATTGCCCTTAGGCATTTTTATTAAAGGCAAAAAAGTAAAACCATTTTTTTACGCATCATGTATTGGTGTGCCTTTTTTTGCTTTGTGCATATTATACTTTACCGAACAAGCTAATGTACCCATGATATATGCCTCTCAACTATTATGGGGGGGCATCATTCACCTTTATACAAATACCCATTTTACCTTATATTTTGCGCTTGGCGGCTGAGAAAAATCAAACGGCATCTATTGCATTAAGTTACTCTACCTGGAGTTTTGCAGGCATTTTAAGCGGCATTGTAATTGCTTTGTTAGATTATTTAAACCCCAGTTTATTTAACGAACGCATGGTGCTTATTATTTTTTCCGTACTCGGTTTTGCCGGAATTATTATGCTTTTACTGGCTCGGATTAAAGAAGATGATATGGAACTTGAAGTAAAAAGAGGCAAAGCCTATTACAGTTTATCTCAATACGATTGGAAAATTATTATAAAGGCCCTTATACCTACTTTAATTATTGCGGTTGGTGCAGGTTTAACCATACCATTTATTAGTTTATTTTTTCAGGAAGTACATGGTATGGATAAAGGCAGTTTCTCTGTAGTAAGTGCCATAGCCGCTTTATTAGTAGCCTGGGGGGCTTTGTTAGTACCAGTTATTAAAAAAAATATCGGTTTTAAAATTGCCGTGCCTACTACTCAGTCGTTAGCCATTGTATCATTAGTAGCTTTAGCTACCACACAGTATTATAGTTACGTACCTATAGCGGTGGTTATTGCTATTATATGTTACTTACTACGTCAACCTTTAATGAATATGGCCGGCCCTATGACTACCGAAATTGTAATGAACTACGTAGGCGAAAAAAACCAGGAAATTGTTAGTGCCCTTACCTCTGCCATTTGGAGCGGCTCTTGGTTTATCAGCGGTTTGTTGGTGCAAATTTTATTTATACAGGGCTTTGCTTTTGTAAATATATTTTTACTTACCGCCCTACTCTACTCGGTTGGCGTAATTTGGTACATGATATTAATTAGAGATTACGAGCAAAAGGTGAAAATCTAGAAGGTTCTCATATCTAAATAAAACAAGTATCTTTAAATTTATAAAACCAAAACACATGAAAAAACTACTTACCCTTTTAATTTTAGCTTTTTGTTTAAATGGATGGGCGCAATATCTAAAAATAGACAATAGGCAAATAGTTAATAAAGATTTACGCTTAAAAACGAAACATTTATATAGTGGTTGCTATCAAAAGACACAGTCCAATGTTAGTTTATTAGATAGCATAAAAACCTGGAGTTGGGATACCATTGCCAATGTTTGGAAGCCTATTGAAAGGTTTACTAATTATACTTACAATACGCAAAACAAAAATACAAGTAATTTGCGCCAAAGTTTTAATGGTACTAATTGGGTTAATGTAACTTTATATTCTTATTCCTACGCGGGCAATACAGAATATCAATTACAAAAAAAGTGGGATGCAACTAATAATGTTTGGGTAAACTGGAACCAAACTTTTAGTTTAAATGACTTACACGGTAATACAATATCAGATACTTCACAAATATGGAAAAGTAATGGTACGTGGGTTAATTACACCCGATATGCTGCAAACTATAATGCTGCTAACAAACAAACATATCAAGCTAGTCGTGTTTGGGATACAATTGTTAACAATTGGTTCTATGAAAATAGGTATTTGGGTCATTTTAACTTAAACAATGTTGAAACAGATTATTCTGAAACATATTGGGATAATAACACACATGCCTTAACTGATAGCAACATTTATACAAATACTATTAGTAATAATAATGTTATAAGAACATTGCTGCATACCTGGAACTCTTTTACTAATAGCTACGATACAACAGGTCAAATTTTATGTACATATGATGTAAATCATAATCAAATATCTTGGGTCGATCAAAGCGAAAATATTAATAATACAGGATGGTATAATAATGATAGTGTTGCTTATACATATGATTTGAATAATAATCAAACAGGTATTTATGGATATTTATGGGTAAATGTTTCCGGGTTTTATAATAGCAGAGATGTTTTAACATATGATGCTAATAACAATTTATTAAGTGAAATCAGGCATTTTAGAAATGGAAATACATGGTTTGGAGATAGTACATATTATTACTATGGTGCAGTAACCGACATACAACAAGTTGCAGAAAATGAAAATTCAGTTAGTATATATCCCAATCCAAGCAATGGCTTATTTAATTTGTCTATTAGTAAATTTGATAATTTTAAAATGCATACTATTGAAGTTTATAATGCAATAGGCAATTGTGTTCATCATCAAATTGCCACATCGGCTAATTGCCAAATTGATTTAAGCAGTTTGCCAATTGGTATTTACAACATTAGTATTAGTAGTAATGAGGGTTTTGTAAATAAAAGGGTGGTTATAGTTAAATAAAACGTTGTTATACTGAACTTGTTGAAGCATTTGCGTTGCCGCCCCAATCATTCGACAAGCTCAGGATGACAAGAAACAAGAAGAGCCGATGCGAGTCGGCTTTTTTTATGCCCACTAGTTTGTACAAAACAGCAAACAAACGGTATTAAATGAGATATTTGCATATAATGCCAACCACACTTGATATAGAAAAATTTATAGAGCAATCTGCTAACGGCCTTATTATAGATGTACGTACACCCAAAGAGTTTGAGCAAGGGCACATTTCGGGGGCGGTAAACATTCCTTTATTTACAAATGAAGAACGTGTAATTGTTGGCACACTTTATAAACAACAAGGTAAACAACCCGCCATACTAAAAGGTTTAGAATTTGTGGGGCCAAAAATGACTGCTATTATTACAAAGGTAAAAGAGCTTACAAAAAATAATAGCATATATATACATTGCTGGCGTGGTGGTATGCGCAGCGGTAGCGTTGCCTGGTTATTAGAGTTATACGGGTTTAAAGTACATGTTTTAAAGGGCGGTTATAAATCATTTAGAAATTTTGCATTAAGCACCTTTGCTAAAGAATATAAATTACTAATTCTTGGAGGTAAAACGGGTTCGGGCAAAACAGAAATACTTACAAAACTTACTGAGTTTGGCCAGCAGGTTATAGATTTAGAAAAAATTGCCTCGCATAAAGGTTCTGCCTTTGGCTCTTTGGGCGAAAAAAATCAACCCAGTCAAGAACAATTTGAAAATGAACTTGCCATTTTACTTAATCTTACTGATATTTTAAAACCCATTTGGTTAGAAGATGAAAGCAGACTTATCGGCAACAAAGTAATTCCTACCAAGTTATGGGAGCAAATGCGCATAGCTAAAACCTTTTGTATTGATTTGCCTTTTGAAGAGCGTGTAAATTATCTTACTAAAGAATATGGCAAATTTACTATAGACCAATTAAAAGAATCTATCACTAAAATAACCAAGCGTTTAGGGCATTTACAGGCAAAAAATGCATTAGATGCTTTAGCAGAAAATGATTTAAAAACCACCTGTAGAATTTGCTTAGGGTATTATGATAAATCGTACAATTTTGGAGTTGAACAACGAGAAAAATTAAGTGTTAAGCATATTAATTTTGATACGTTAGATATAGATTTTATTGCCAACGAATTAATTAAGCAATTGTAAAATGGAAGAAATAAAACTTACTAAATACAGTCATGGTGCCGGTTGCGGGTGTAAAATTGCCCCTGCCGTGTTAGAAAATATTTTAAAATCTACTATACCTTCACTTCCAAATAAAAATCTTTTAGTAGGAAATAGTACAAAAGATGATGCTGCCGTTTATGATTTAGGCAATGGCAAAGCCATTATTAGTACGGTTGATTTTTTTATGCCCATTGTAGATGATGCCTTTGATTTTGGACGAATAGCTTCTGCTAACGCCATTAGCGACGTATATGCCATGGGCGGAAAACCCATTTTAGCAACCGCTATACTTGGCTGGCCTATAGACAAATTACCTGTAGAGTTAGCACAAAAAGTATTAGATGGAGCTAGAACTATTTGTAATGAAGCTGGCATTCCTTTAGCAGGCGGACATAGCATAGATACGTTAGAACCTATGTTTGGCCTATCTGTAAACGGATTGGTTGATATAAAAAACCTAAAACAAAATTCTACCGCAAAAAACGGAGACCTCATTTACATCACAAAAAAAATTGGAGTAGGAATTTTAGCTACTGCACTTAAAAGAGAGGTTATAAAAGAAGAGCACAAAGAAGTTTTAACTAAGCAACTTATACAAATCAATAAAGTTGGCGAAAGTTTTGGTGAATTGCCATACATCACAGCCATGACGGATATAACAGGCTTTGGTTTATTAGGCCATTTAATTGAAATGGCAGAAGGTGCCGGTTTATCTGCCGAATTAAATTATGCTGAAGTACCTGTTATTGAAGGAGTACAGGATTATATTTCAAAAATGATTGTGCCTGATAATGCTTACCGCAATTGGAATAGTTTTGAAAAAAAAGTAAGTGGTATTGGTGCAGCATCCTTCTTTACACTCTGTGATCCACAAACAAATGGTGGATTGATGATTACCATTTTAGAAGAGCATCAACAAGAATTTGAGCGTTTTTTATCAGAGCATAAATTAGATCAATTTGCCAAACCAATAGGTAAAATGGTTACAAAAACTGAAACCATTGTTAGTATAAAATAACAGTTTGCAAGTAGAATAAAGCCTAATTTAGCACCCTTGCTTAATAAGCTACATGTATATGATTGATAAAAACACATTAAAGCTTTTGAGATTACCGTTCTCATTTTTTTTAATGCCCTTGTTTTTATTTGCACTTAGCCAGTCTCCTAACATAATTATTTTCAAAACTATTATTTCCTTCCTAATTATTCATTTCTTAGTTTACCCCGCCAGCAATGGCTATAACAGTTATATAGATAGAGATGAAAGTTCTATTGGTGGCTTAGAAAAACCACCTATGCCTACCAAAAAATTGTTTTACACCACTTTAGTTTTGGATTTTTTGGCAATTATATTTTCAAGTGTATTAATCAGTCCTTTATTTGCTTTATGTATCTTAACTTACATTTTAGCATCCCGCGCTTATAGCTCAAAGCAAATTAGAGTAAAAAAATATCCTGTAGGTGGATTTTTGTTAGTCATTTTTTTTCAAGGAGCATTTACCTTTTATACTGCTTACTTAGGCATTACAAACACTCCATTACTACTAAATAAAGCTACTCTGTTTTTATTATTAGGCTGTTCATTTCAAATTGCAGGGGCTTATCCTCTAACCCAGGTATATCAACACAAACAAGATTATGACGATGGAGTGATCACACTGAGCTATAAACTTGGTTACATTGGCACTTTTGCCTTTACAGCCATTATGTTTTTTATATGTAATGTATGTTACTTTTTATATTTTAATTTGATAAATAAGCCTCTTAATTTTTACACCATTCAACTGTTTTTCTTTCCAATAGTTGTTTACTTTGCATATTGGTTTTATATGGTTTATAAAGACAGCAATAAAGCCAATTTTAAAAACACCATGCGTATGAATAGCATTGCGGCAATTTGTATGAACATCTGTTTTATTACATTATATTTTATAAATAGATAGTGAGTTACATCATTGCCATAGAAACAGCTTTACCAAAGCACAAGCATACACAAGATGCCTTTACGGAGTTTTTTTCTAACGCTACTGATAATGCTACCTTTAAAAGGAAAATAAAAATTATATCAAAAAAAACAGGCATACATACACGTTATTCTGTTTTAAAAGATTATAGCTTATCTCCTTCAAAATTTGAGTTTTATAAAAAAGATAAAACATTATTACCAGAACCTTCTTTATCAAAAAGAATGGCTGTTTATCAAAAAGAAGCTATTTTGCTTTCTATTGATGCAGTAAAAAAAATTAAAG
>CAIXZI010000569.1 GCA_903923915.1 uncultured Bacteroidota bacterium | reverse complement strand
ATTACGCTAAACTTACCCGTGCGGCGTTGTGGACGATATGTGCCCACAATTTCTCCGCTTGTAACGGATGAAACAATAACAGCTAAATCATCCGGTAAGCTATCACATGGGCCGGGCGTAAACTTTCCTCTAAATAAAGCCAATGGATTTTCTTTTATAATATCTACACTACCTATGTAAATATCTTTATCTCCAAAACTTTTGCCGTGCATATCACCTTTGCTAATATACTCGTGTGCAGATGAAAGGTAAAAACGTTTGTTATCCGGAGTAGCTACATAAAATGCATCATCATCTGTGGTGTTTATAGGTGAACCCATAGTAAAGGGTTCAGAAAATTTACCATTTTCATCAATAATAGAAAACATAATATCAAAGCCGCCCATAGATTGGTCGCCCGAAGAAGCAAAATAGAACGTAACTCCATCAGCTCCTAAAAACGGACCATCTTCATCGTACGGCGTGTTAATTGGTGCGCCAACGTTGGTTGCTAAACTCCATTGTCCGTTTGGTAATTTTACACAACGATAAATATCTCTGCCGCCAAGTCCACCTGGCCTGTCGCTAACAAAATAAAGTGTTTGTCCATCACGAGATAAACAAGCGTGTGTTTCCCAATACTCGGTATTGATGTTAGAACCATAACGTTGAGGTATAGTCCAATCTTTTCCATCAAATGAAGAGTAATAAATATCTCCGCTTTTTCCATCACCCACATCTTTATAAATAATAAGCGTTTGTCCATCGGGTGTAAGGCTTATGGTTGCTTCGTTTCCGTTGGTATTAATAAACGGACTGATAGGTACAGGTTTGCTCCATTTACCTTTCTCATCTTTGTAGGATACCACAATGTCTTCGTAATACATACCATCTGCATCAGATTTTTCTCCGCCTACGTTGGTTGGTCTGCGGGTTGTGTAGTAAAGCACTTGCTCATCGGCTGTTATAACCGGAGAGTAATCGGGGTATTCGCTATTAATGCTATCGCCAAGATTATAAAGTGTTACGTTAAGCGGCGCAGCTAATATTTGTTTGCCGTTTTGTACTTGTTTTTTAAAGTGTTGAATTAAGGTATGTTCTTCTTTGTCTTTCGGACTTACGTATGATTCATAAGTTTCGTACATTTTCATGGCTTCGTCTAATCTGCCATCAACGTGATATGATTGACCTAAATAAAAATAAGCCTGAATAGGTGCTTTTTTAAAACCTGGGTCTTCATCGTTATAACGCTTAGTAACATCTAAAACAGCTTTTTCTAAATAATTTTCTGCTAAATGTTTTTGCGTTGCGTTTTTTAAATAACAATACCCTACTTTAAAATTAATGTTTGCTGTAGTAGAATCGTATTTATAAGCATACAAAAAGTATTGAAGGGCCACATCAAATTCATTATCACCAATATTTAAATTACCTTCTATATAATTTTTTCTAAAAGAACCTTTGTCTGCAACTATACGACTTTGAGCAAGTAAGGAAAAATTTATGGCGGTAAAAAATAATAGGGCAATAATTAGTTTCTTCATTTGTGTGATTTTATTAATGTGCAAATGTAATAAATTCGGGTTTTTGTCCGACAAATAGTTTAAAACGGACGATTAATGTCGAAATTTTCCATATAATCCGCAACTCTGCGAAGGAAACTTCCACCTAAAGAACCATCCACAACGCGATGATCATAAGATAAAGAAAGGAACATCATGTGACGAATAGCAATCATATCGCCTTGCGGAGTTTCTATAACGGCAGGTTTCTTTTTAATAGTACCGGTAGCTAAAATGGCAACTTGCGGTTGATTGATAATTGGTGTACCCATTACGTTACCAAAGCCACCCACATTAGTTAATGTAAATGTACCGCCTTGTATATCATCTGGCGCTAATTTATTTGCGCGTGCACGATTAGCTAAATCATTAACCGATTTAGTTAAGCCAACTAAGTTTTTCTCATCAGCATTTCTAATAACAGGCACAATTAAGTTGCCACTTGGTAAAGCAGCCGCCATACCTATGTTTATTGATTTACGTTTGATGATATTTGTTCCGTCAACCGAAACATTTACCATAGGATAATCTTTAATGGCTTTTGCAACGGCTTCTACAAACAATGGTGTGAAAGTCATTTTTTCACCTTCGCGTTTTTCAAACGGACCTTTAACTTTATCTCTCCATAAAACCATGTTGGTTACATCAGCTTCTACAAACGAAGTTACGTGCGGAGAAACGTGTTTGCTCATTACCATGTGATCGGCAATAAGTTTACGCATTCTATCCATCTCAATAATTTCATCGCCCGCCATTAATGATACGGCAGGTTTATTGATAACAGGAGCTACACTTGCAGCTTGTCCGTTACTTGGTTTAGCGGCAGGTTTTTCAATGCGCTCTTCAACAATAGTTTGTTGCGAACCTCTATTAGGAATGTATGATAAAACATCTGTTTTTGTAACACGACCATCTTTACCGCTACCTGAAATTTTTTCAAGCTCTTGTACAGATATGCCTTCTTCTTTAGCAATGCTTTTTACCAAAGGAGAGAAAAATTTATTTGATTGAGAAAAATCTTGATTAGTAGCATGAGCAACTTCTTTTACAGGAGATGCAGCTTGTGTGCTTGCCGCTGCAGGGGTTGCAACAGGAGCAGATGCCTGAGGTGTACTTGCCGCCGCATTTACATCAGATGAGATGTGCGCAATAACAGTACCTACTTGCACAACATCACCTTCTTTAAAAAGTTTTTTGGTTAGTACACCTTCAAACGAAGAGGGAATTTCGCTATCCACTTTATCGGTAGCAATTTCTAAAACTGTTTCATCAATTTTAATTGTATCGCCTTCGTTTTTTACCCATTTAATAATTGTTGCCTCTGCAACACTTTCACCCATTTTAGGCATTATTAATTCGTACTGTGCCATGATTTTTGCTTTTTTGTAAGACGGGCAAATATACAGTATTTAGGTATATATGCAAGGGATTTTGACGCAAGGAAAATGCAATTTTTGTGAAAAAATTAAAGCTGACTTTTTAACTCCAGCAAAAACGATTTTAACTTGTTAAGGCTTTCAATAGCCTCTAAGTTTTTGTTTATTTCCTGAGCAGGTTTTTGCTTCAACTTTTCTTTAGCGCCTTGCAGGGTAAAACCTTTTTCTTTAACTAAATGATACACAATCTTAATGTTTTCAATGTCTTTTTTGGTATAGGTGCGATTGCCTTTAGCTGTTTTGCGGGGTTTTAGAAAGTCAAACTCTTTTTCCCAAAAACGAATAAGTGAGGCGTTTACCTTAAATATTTCGGCAACTTCGGTAATGGTATAAAATAGTTTTTCGGGAATTTCTTCTTCCATTAATTTCAAAAATAATACAAAGGCAACTTAATTGCTAAACCGAATGATAACAATTTACTAACCACCTTGCCACAGATTACGCAGATTAGCACGGATAATAAGGGTTGGTTTGAGGTGTTTTATTTTATATATTTGATTAGATGAAACGTTTGTTTTTCTGTTTGTTGTTCCTGTTGTTTGGCTCTGCTAAAGGTCAAAATAGAGATATTATGGGAAATCTTATTGTAGAAAACCACAAACTTACACCTATCTATAAAATGTGTTATAAAAAACCCAGCACAATGGATGTCTTGTATGAATCAGAAGTAGTTATGGCAAAACGACAATGGAATTATATTGATTTTTCAGACCTCTTCAATAAAAAAGTATTAAATACAAAAAGCCCAAGAGACACTATTTTTCCTTTAATAGAGGTGCTTGAGTTTGGCATTATTACTCAAAAAATAGCTTGTTTTAAAAACGAACAATTTGGTTCTTTAAAAAATAAGATATACTCTGTTGAGGAATTTAAACAACTAATTACCTCTACAGATACAGTTTCAGAAGGTGCTTTTAGTGATAAAACAAGTAACGATACCATAATTAAAAGCATCAAAACAACTACGCTTAATAAAGAAACGGTAAAAGGTTTTTTATTAAAAGAAGAGTGGTATTTCAATAAGAAAAAGGCTAAAGATGAAGTTAGAATAATTGGTATTGCCCCTTTAATGTATAGTGAGAAAGAACAAAAAATTGTACAGGTATACTGGGTGTATTATAAAGAATGTAGAGAGTTGTTTGCTTCTTTCAAGACAATTAATCCAATAGGCACGGATAATTTATATACTTATACGGATTTGTTTGATAATCAAGTATTTAACGCTAAATCACTTAGGGAAAGCAATATTTTTGATAGAAATCAACCCGAGAATTCTAAAGGAGCTGAGATAGAAACAGAAAATAATAAAAGCAAGCAGAATTTAAATAATTCTTCCCACGACCTTTTTCCAAAATAAATTTAAGATTGGTTCAAACAATACTCATTCACCAACTGAATAGCCTCTATCGCCTCTTTAACATCATGTACACGCAAAATGTTTGCACCGTTAAGTAAAGCAATGGTATTAATTACGGTTGTACCGTTCAAGGCATTTTCCGGTTTTGTATGCAGCACTTTGTTTATCATAGATTTACGAGAAACCCCAGCCAGTAAAGGAAATTTATGTCCTTCAAACTTTTTTAATTGAGCCAATAATTCATAATTATGTTCGAGGTTTTTACCAAAACCAAAACCTACATCTAAAATTAATTGTTCTATTCCGCTTTGCTGTGCGAGTTTTATTTGTTGAGTAAAAAAATCAAACACATCAGTAACCATATTTTTATATTGTGGGTTTTGCTGCATGGTTTGCGGGGTACCTTGTATATGCATTAATATATAAGGCAGCTTTAATTTACCTACAACATCAAACATTTGGGTATCAAAGGTTCCGCCCGAAATATCGTTAATGATGTCAGCTCCTTCATTAGCAGCGCCAATGGCTACTTTACTTCTATAGGTATCTACCGAAATAAAAAAGTTTGGAAATTCTTTTCTTAATAATTTAAGTGCTGGTAATAAGCGCGCCAACTCCACATTCTCACCAACTTCAGCTGCATTGGGTTTGGTAGAAACAGCTCCAATGTCTAAAATACCAGCACCTTCTTTTAAGTGTTTTTCAGCTTTAACCAACAATTCCTTTTCAGAAAGTAAAGTGCCTCCATCGTAAAAAGAATCGGGGGTAAGGTTTAAAATGCCCATTACCACAGGTTTTTTAAGGCTTAGCGTTTTTCCGTTAGCTTGTAAATTAAATTCTGAATCAAAATTTGTACCTTGCGCGTTCATTTACTTTATATGTCAAATACATCACAACAATACGATTTAGTTGTAAAACAATGCAAAGATATTTTTTTAAAGAAGATGCACGATTATGGCACGGCATGGCGCATTTTACGCACTTCATCGCTTACCGACCAAATTTTTATTAAAGCCCAACGCATACGCAGCATAGAGCAAAAAGGCACACAAAGAGTAGAAGAAAATATTTCATCAGAATATATTGGTATTATTAATTACTGTGTTATCTCGTTGATACAGCATCATTTAACTAATGATACGCGTATGGAATTGCCTGCCAATGAGGTTACGGCTTTATATGAAAAACATATACACGAAACCAAAAGTTTAATGGAAAACAAAAACCATGATTATGGCGAGGCTTGGCGCGATATGCGTGTTAGCTCGTTAACTGATTTGATTTTAATGAAAATTTTGCGCGTAAAACAAATTGAAGATATGGGCGGCAAAACCCTTATATCTGAAGGCGTTGATGCCAACTACCAGGATATGATTAATTATTCTGTATTTGCTTTAATTAAGTTAAGTGAGCAAAGCCAAAAGGCTTAATTTGCCTTTTATAATGATTGTATTTAGAGATAGAATAATAAATCATGCTAAATAAAAAAGCCGCTCTAATCAGAACGGCTTTTTTGTTTAATTCATCACACCAAAAATGGCGGCTCTTTTTTCGCCTAAGTGTATTACCTGTAGTGCTTTAGAATAGTTTAAAATATTCTGAATGGTAAAATCACTTGGGCCAAAATCGTCAGAAATTACTTCTTGACTTTTGGTCTTTTTTGGTTTTAAGGATGTTTTTTGAGGTAGCGTAGAGGTTTTGATCATAGGCGTGGTTAAGTTTTTTATAGTTCATTTACTGTACAACGCCCTTGATTTTATTTTATTGTGAAAAACGAATTATTTTTTTCCAACCACCAATTCAATAACGTCCTTTTTTTGAAGGTACTTGCCTGCTAAGTCTCGTATTTGTTGAGATGTTACCGATTTTACGGCATTAAAATAATTATCGTAATAGCTATAATCCAGACCAAACTCCCACACGCCTTTAAATTTATCGGCTAACGAAAAAGGGCCTTCTACCGAACGTAAAAATTGGCCTAAAATGTAATTTTTTACGGTTTCTAATTCATCTGCAGAAACCAAATCATTTTGTAAAACATCAATTTCTTTATAAATCTCTTTCAAGGCATCTTTAGTAACATCAGAACCCACTTCGGTACTGATAAAGAAATAACCATCATGCGCCAATGAAGCTAAGCCAGAACCAATGCCATAAGTATAACCTTTATCCTCGCGTATGTTAGCCATTAAACGAGAGCCAAAATAACCGCCAAAAATGGTATTTAACACCTGAAAATTAAAATAATCCGGATGTGTTTTGTTAAATAATTTTCTTCCCATACGGATAGCAGATTGCACTGCATCTGGCTTTTCTACATAATGAATATTTTGCGTAGTTGTTTGCGCAGGCATGTAAGCTTTTTCTATGTTTGAAGCTACGCCCCATTTTTCTTTACCAAAATGATTGTTTAAAACCGTTTGCAAATTTTCTGGCAACTTACCCGAAACAATGATGGTGCAATTGCTGTGTGTATAATGTGTTTTAAAGAAGTTTACAATGCTGTCGCGTTTTGTGTTATCGTGGTCTTCGGCTTTTACTTCTAAACCATACGGATGTGTTTTACCAAACAATAACTCGCTGTAAATACGGCGTGCCAGTACATCAACTTTTTGCGAGTTAACTAAAAATTTTTGTTTTTTATTAATAAGATAGGTGTCAATTTCTTCTTGTGGATAGGTAGCGTTTTTTATTAATTCTTCTACAAAAACCAAGGTGCTTTCTAAGTGTTTGTTTAAAGAAAATAAAGCCAGCGAAGCATAATCCTGACTAACAGATGTTTCGAAAAAAGAGCCGTAAAAATCGATGCTATCCGAAATTTGGTTGGCAGAATATTTTGCAGTTCCGTTTTCTATAAGAGCCCCTGCCGCTGAGGCAATTAAAGGCGTATCCTGGTAATACATTCCTGCTTTAAAAATAAATTCTATACGCGTTAAATCCTGACTACCCGCATCAATGGTATAAACTTGTATGCCATTATTAAGTGTAAAATTCTGCGCATGCTGAATAGCAATGCTGTCGATAGTTTTAAACTGGGGTGCTTGTTTGCGGTTTAACATATTTTTATAATAATGGTTTATTTGTAGATTCTCCTATATAATCGTAAAAAGACTTTGGGATTTCAATGTTAACCCCCTTACCTTTTAGTTTAAAAACTTTTAATTCGTTAATTGTAAAGTCAAGTTCTTGTAGTTTGTAATTCCAAAGATAAATAACCACATCGCCTGTGTTTTCAGGCAATGGAGGGGTAGTTAGTTTGGCGCGCTTGGTTTGCCCACTTAAATTATCTGCTAGCCAATTAAGCGTAATGCGTTTATAATAGATGGCTTCACCTTTTGTATCGTTTACTTGCAACACAATGTTGGCGCGCAATGGAACCGGCACTGCATTAAATTTTATTTCTAACTCTGTTTCTAAGCAATTTCTTGTT
>CAIXZI010000568.1 GCA_903923915.1 uncultured Bacteroidota bacterium | reverse complement strand
CTGCTTTAATGCCCCAAATATTTACCGGCTGGCCTTTTATGTATGAGTTTCGCTGATCTGAGGCTAATAAAGGAAATACATTTTTTGGACGAAAAATCCAGGTAGAATCTTTTATGAATTTATGTTTTAAGGAATCTAACTTAAATGCCTTGTTTTGAGCCTGTACCAAGGAATTTGATATGACACAGAAACATAAAATAAGTAAAAATTTATGCAACTTATGTGTTGGAATTACAGCCTTAAAAAACGAATACATTAATTATATTTTTAATAAGATGCTTTTTTTAGGCAAAAGTAAAAAGCAAAGAAATAAAATATATGATGTAGGGTTTTATTTTTAGGATAAATTAAGAATTATTACTTCAATTTATCGTGAAACACTTTTCTAAACTTATCTACTTTAGGCTTAATTACATACTGGCAATAGGGCGCATCACCATTTTGATCATAATAATTTTGATGATAATCTTCGGCAGCATAAAAATTAGTAAGTGGATCTATAGCAGTAACAATAGGCTTTTCAAAAGCACCCGATTTATTTAATTCGTCTTTATACTTTTCGGCTAATTGCTTTTGTACTTCGTTATGATAAAAAATTACAGAGCGGTATTGGGTTCCTGCATCATTACCTTGTCGGTTAAGTGTTGTAGGATCGTGCGTTTGCCAAAAAGCTTCCAATAGTTCTTTATAGGTAACTTCTTTTGGGTTATATATAATCTGACAAACCTCAGCGTGGCCTGTTGTACCATTGCAAACTTCTCTGTAAGCAGGATTTTTTACCGATCCCCCGCTATAACCAGATGTTACTTTTATAACGCCTTTCATTTCTTGGAAAACGGCTTCTACACACCAAAAACATCCGGCGCCAAAGGTGGCCGTATCAGTTGCCCCATTAATTGTTGATTCTATCATTTTAGTTTTTTCTGTTGGTTTATTTTGTTCTGCGCAAGCGCCTATAAAAAAAGCAACCACTAAAACCAGGGTTGCTTTTATATTTAATGTTTTCATAATAATTGGTTTATGTAAAGATAGACGCACAGAAACCAAAAACCTTACAAATTATTTCTTTTTAACTTTTTCTTTTCCGGTAAACTCAAACAATTTTTTAGGAACATCGTGTTTAGTAAGTTTATAAGTGCCTGAAATATCAAATTCATCTACTTTAAAATACATTACCATAGTTTCATCTTTTTCGTTTGTAGCCATAGATTCAGCTTCTATCCAATGTTTTTGAGTTCCTTCATCGTCATACGTGCTATCTTTAGTTACTTTATATTTCATCCACTTAAACTCTAATTTTTCAAAAGCCATGTTACTAAACACCTTGCCATCTTTAAATTCAATTTCATCTTCGGTAGGTTTTTTACCTTTTAGTTTGCCATCTCTTATTTCATCTACCTGCACGGTAAATACTTTTTTATTAAGTACATCTTTATCTCCTTTAAAAGAAAACAGACTGAAAGCCAACACACAAGTAGCAGCAGTTAATATTGATTTTGTTTTTAACATCATTTTATAGTTTGGGCTAAAAATAATTTATTACTGAATTGGTTTTTTGTATAGTTTTCAACAGAATTTTATTTTCAACATTTTTACGCCATGAACACGCCTTTAGCCGAACGTATGCGCCCGCAAAATTTAGACGATTATGCCGGACAAACGCATCTTATTGGAACAGGAAAACCTTTGCGCAGAGCCATAGAACAAGGCTTGCTGCCATCTATGATTTTTTGGGGGCCACCAGGCGTTGGTAAAACCACGCTTGCTAATATTATTTCTAATATGTTAAAGCGACCTTTTTACACACTTAGCGCAATAAATTCGGGTGTAAAAGATGTGCGCGAGGTTATTGAAAAGGCACAAAGTCAGCACTTTTTTGGGCAAAACAAGCCTGTTATGTTTATTGATGAGATACATCGTTTTAGTAAATCGCAACAAGATTCTTTATTAGGTGCGGTTGAAAAAGGTGTAGTTACTTTAATTGGTGCAACGACTGAAAATCCTTCTTTCGAGGTCATTCCCGCATTACTTTCCCGTTGCCAGGTTTTTGTTTTAGAACATCTTACTAAAACTGAATTAGAAAATTTGCTTGCGCAAGCCATTAAAAAAGACGAGCTTTTAAAAACAAAAAAAATTGAATTAAAAGAAACCGAATTTTTATTGCGCGTATCTGGCGGAGACGCTCGCAAACTTTTAAATGCACTGGAAATAGTTGTTAATGCTGCAGATTCGAATGACATCATCATCACTGATGAAATGGCAAAAGAAAGCCTCACCAACAATATTGCTATGTATGATAAAGGTGGCGAATTGCATTACGATATTATTTCTGCTTTTATAAAATCCATTCGTGGTAGCGACACAAACGCTGCTGTGTATTGGCTTGCCCGCATGATTGATGGCGGAGAAGATATTAAATTTATAGCCCGTCGTTTATTAATTCTTTCCAGCGAAGATATTGGCAACGCAAACCCAACTGCGCTCGTAATTGCCAACAATTGTTTTCAGGCGGTTAATGTAATTGGTTATCCCGAGGGAAGAATTATTCTTTCGCAATGCGCAACTTACCTGGCAACTTCACCAAAAAGTAATGCCAGTTATGAGGCTATAAATATGGCTATGCAGGTTGTAAAAGAAAAGCCCAACATGCCTGTGCCATTGCATTTGCGAAATGCCCCAACTAAGTTGATGAAAGATTTAAACTATGGTAAAGATTATAAGTATGCACATTCGTTTAAACAAAATTTTACCGAACAGGAGTTTTTACCCGATGAAATAAGCAATACTACATTTTACAACCCTGGTAATAACCCAAGAGAAAATGAGTTAAGAAATTTTTTAAAATCGCTCTGGAAAGATAAATACGGATATTAATGCTTGTTTTGTCATCCTGAGCTTGTAGAAGGATTGGGCGGTTCAATTTCCTCCCTGCTAAGTAACTTTATTCAAGTAATTTAATAAATGATTTATCCCAATTATAATAATCAGCAATTTTCGATAAAACTTCTTTGGTTTTATTAGTAATAAACTCTTCTAATAATTTATCTTCTTTAGTAGCAATAAAAAGTTTATCTATTTCAATAGGATGATCTACAAAACAAAATTTTTTCATCCCTGGTGAATTTGTTTTGGTAAAATCCATAATATGAAACTCCTTTTCAGAATTACTGAAACAAATAGATATGGAATTCACATTTTCATTTTCAAATTTTTTAAGCTTTAGTGACAACTTCATTAATAAATCCGAAATAAAAAAATTCATGCGTTTAGTTTCTTCAGGAGTTAATTTATTTGTTCCTGGAGCAAAATTTACATTCAAGATAAGCCGTTTGAATTTCATTTTAATTTGGTAAGGATTAAATTTTGCTAATTTATTGCGGTAACGCAAACAAACTAAACTACTCAGATGCTTTTTCAATCGTCATACCCACATCCATAATTAAAAATAGTGGGTCTATTTCGTTTTTGTTTCCATAACGCATGGCTTGTTCAAACGCAAATTTATACTTGCCTGCATGTTTAAAATGCGTGTTCTTTTTAAAAAGAATAGTATTATCGTACAAATCTCCTAAACCTTTACCAAGCCAGTGACCTTGCTCATCAGCTAATACACATTCAATAGTATCTACAGATGTTGTTTGGTTAGGATAGGTTGTATGTAAAAAAAGAAACAAGTTTTTGTAGGGATAAGCTTCTGCATTGCGCACATTTATATACACATTATATAACTGATTAGTATCTGTTATTTCAGTTTCAAAATTTATCAATTGTTTAGCTGGCCAACCTTTCTCTTCTTCAATCCGTTCGTATTTGGTGTAAACCACATTTTTATTGCACGATGCCAAAACACATACAACAAAAAAACAAAATGCTATTTTAAAAACAAATTTCATACACTATTTAGAAGGTCTTCCTTTTTGAGGTTGATTGTTATTTCTTCTGCGATTTGGATTGTTGCGTTGTTGGTTCCCTCCTTGTGGTTTCTTTTTATCAAAACGATTAAGACTTCCACCGGCTGCCATTTCAAAATCAGGGTGTTTCATTGGTTGAACAGGCGTTTTTATTTTAACCTCGTCAACTAATTCTTCAGGCTGAATGCCTTGTTTATTCCAGTCAACAATTTGCTTAACTCTATCAACGGTAAGTTGCACAAATGTTTGCGCATTTCCTTCGTACGAAAACCACATTTGACGTTTAAAAATGTCTGTCTTTTGATGAAATGCTCTTCCTTTTTTAGTTTGCAATTTTAAATTATCTGTTTGCGGAAAATCTTTAACAGCATCTAAATAAGAATCTAATTCATAATTTAAACAGCACTTTAATTTACCACATTGTCCGGCTAACTTTAGCGGATTTAATGATAATTGCTGGTAACGTGCCGCGCTTGTATTAACGGTTCTAAAATCGGTAAGCCAGGTAGAACAACACAATTCTCTACCGCAAGAACCAATACCGCCCAAGCGAGATGCCTCTTGACGAGCACCAATTTGTTTCATTTCTACACGCACACCAAATTGAGATGCCATGCTTTTTATTAGTTCTCTAAAATCTACGCGCGCATCAGCTGTGTAATAAAAAATGGCTTTGCTTTTATCGCCCTGATATTCAACATCACTAATTTTCATAGCTAAACCGTGCGTAATGGCCAGTGTACGGGCTTTGTACATGGTTTCAACTTCCAGCGCTTGCGCTTCTTTCCATTTATCAATATCGGCAGGACGAGCTTTTCTATATATTTTTCTTACTTCAGTGCTATCGTAATTAACTTCTTTCTTCTTCATTTGAATGCGAACTAACTCGCCCGCAAGCGACACCACACCTATATCATGGCCAGAAGCTGCTTCAACGGCAACCACATCGCCCACCTGAAATTTTTGAGAAATTGTATTTTTATAAAATTCTTTGCGCGAGTTTTTAAAACGCACTTCAAGTATATCAAAAGGTTTATCACCCTGTGGCAATTGCATATCGCTAAGCCAATCAAAAACGGTTAGTTTATTGCAACTATCTGTAGCGCAACTACCCGAAGAGCCGCAACCCGCAGGCTTTCCGCCATCACTTGTTTTATCTGTTGAACAACCGCTACTGCACGACATCGTTTTGCTGAAAATTAATTTATAAACAACAAATATACTATATAGATGTGATATTTTATTGTTTTTTGCGTATCCCAAACAAGCAAGCTATTTTTACAATCTTAATCTATATTTTGACACATAAAATACAAACAGGCGAACTTCACATTTGGCGATACACGGTGAATGAGCAGGATTATATTGCCGAACAAACCAACCCAATACTTTCTGTTGAGGAAACTGAAAAATCTAAACGATTTGTACGCGAAGAACATACGATAAATTATGTGTGTAATCATCGTTTTGTACGGAATGTTTTGGCTGTTTATTTAAATATTCTTCCATCAGAAATAAAATTTAGTATAACCGATTTAGGGAAGCCTTTTATAGAAAATTCGAACTTATTTTTTAATGTTTCTCATAGTAAAAATCAGGCTTTGCTAGCTATTTCAAAAGATGGGGAAGTGGGCGTTGATATTGAGTATATGAAAGATTTACAAGATGCAATAACCTTCTCTAACTATTCTTTTTCGGATGAAGAAAAAGCGATGATATTTAAAAATAAAGAAATAGATAAAGATGTTCTGTTTACATTTTGGACTTTTAAAGAAGCTTATATTAAAGCAACTGGAACAGGTTTAAGTGTTGATATCAGTAAAATTAATTTATCTGATTTTTATGGTAATGAAGTACATAAATTTAGAAATGACACATGGACTTTAAAGCGTTTGCAGGCTGACGAAGGTTACAAAGCTGCCTTTGCTATTGCTAAGCAAATAGATAAAGTTGCCGAGTTTAGGTATGATGAATTTTTTAAATAAGAATTTATACTTTTGCCCTTTGAAAAACTGATAGCATGATTACGATAGAAAAAATAACATTTCCGCATAAAATAAAAGACTTCATAGATTTTCCGCATGATTTATATGAAAGCGATCAAAATTATGTACCCGAATTATATGTGGCACAAAAAGATCTTTTAAATCCTAAAAAAAATCCGTTTTTTGAACACTCTAAAATGCAATTATTTCTTGCATATAAAGATGGTAAATTGGCTGGGCGTATTGCTGCTATTAGAAATAACAGTCACATTGATTTTACCGGAAATAAAGAGGGTTTTTTTGGTTTTTTTGAATCTATTGAGGACTATGAAGTAGCTAAAAATTTATTTGATGCCGCTAAAGAGTGGGTTAAACAAGAAGGATTAACCAGCATTATTGGGCCTACAAGCCCTTCTACCAACGAAATTTTTGGCTGGCACATTGATGCGTATAACCTGCCGCCCATGATGGCTATGGGTTACAACAAACCCTATTACCCAAAATTTGTAGAAAAATATGGCTTTGCTAAAAAAGTTGATTTTTATGCATACTACGTAACTTCTGATAAAATATCTGAAAAAGCATTGCGCGTTTCTGATGCGTTTGAAAACAGGTTAAAAACAAAAGGCATTACCATTCGTCCGGTAAACATGAAAAATTTTAAGGAAGAAGCCGAAAAAGCGCACTATGTTTTTAATAAAGCCTGGGATAAAAATTTAGGTTTTGTACCTATGACAAAAAATGAATTCATGCACCTTTGTAATGATATGAAGCAAATTATGGATCCTGATTTGTGCTTGGTTGCCGAGGCTGAAGGCAAAATAGTAGGTTTTTCTTTTTCATTTCCCGATATAAACCAAGTATTAAAAGATGTAAAAAGAGGGCGTTTATTGCCAACCGGTATTTTTAAATTACTATTTAACCGTAAAAAAATTAATAAAGCCCGCGTGGTTGTTTTAGGTGTAATAGAAGGATACCGCAAGCTGGGTATCGAAGCGTGTTTTTATGCTAAAACCATTAAAACCGGTAGAGATAAAGGTTTATATGCTGCCGAAGCATCTCTAATTTTAGAAACCAACGAAATGATGAATCAGGCTTTAATTAATATTAATGCCGAGGTTTATAAAACGTATCGTTTATACCAACTGGCCCTGTAAACTTGAAAACTAAACCTGGTAATAATTTCTCGGCATTATTTACTCCGCTTGATATAGGCACTGCGTTCTATGTTATTTTATCAGGCATTTATTTATGCTTCGGGCTTTCCTTTCTAAAAGATCCATCACCTCATTTTTTATCAAGGTTTGCCATTTTACTTTTTATACCCATTAGTGCCTACTTAGAAAAAAAATATCCAAACAAGCTAATTTTATTTATTAGAAACCTTTACCCTTTAATTTTTCTTAGTTTTTTTTATGCCGAAACAGGCTATATGAAAAACATTATTATACGTGATAATTTGGATGTTTATTTTTCTGGTATAGACCAGGTAATATGGGGGTTTCAGCCAAGTTTGCAATTCTCAAAAGCTATGCCGCAAGGTTGGTTTAACGAGTTAATGAACATATCTTATATTTCATATTATTTCATTACAGCCGCGGTTTGCATCGCTATTTATTTAAACGAAACCAAGTTATCGTATAAGCCAATTTTTATAATTGTTTTTTCGTTTTACTTATACTACATCATATTTGATTTGCTGCCTGTAGTTGGCCCGCAATTTTATTTTGACACATTAACACATGAGCCCACTCCGCCATACCCCGTTGGTAAGTTTATGAAATACTTGCTTCTTAATTATGAAGAACCCACCGGGGCTTTTCCAAGTTCGCACGTAGGATTAGCACTTATTTTAAGTTATGTATCTGTAAAATATCAAAAAAAATTGACTCTGTTTTTTGTAGGCTTGCCGTTTGTAATTGGTATTGGCTTTGCCACTGTATATTTAAAGGCACACTATGCAGTTGATGTGCTAGCAGCCCTAATAACCGCACCTATATTTATATGGATTAGTGGTTTGGTTTATAACCGCCTTTTATTGTTAAATACCTCCCATAAACAAAACGCTTAAATATTCGCAGAAAAGCATATTTTTGCGTTAAATTTCAAAAAAATGACTCTTAAGGTAATAATGTTCCCCGGACAAGGCTCTCAGTTTAAAGGCATGGGCGAACAATTATTTAAAGAATTTACCGAAGTAGTTGCAACAGCTAACCGTGTACTGGGATATGATATTGCTGATATTTGTTTAAATAATCCTGATAACAAATTAAACCAAACCACATACACGCAGCCCGCTCTGTTCCTAATAAATTACCTAACACATCAAAAATATTTACAAGAAAACAAAACAGTGCCTGATTATTTTTTAGGGCACAGTTTAGGTGAGTTTAATGCGCTAAATGCTGCCGGTGTTTTTGATTTTGAAACCGGATTAAAAATTGTACAAAAACGTGGCGAACTTATGTTTTCGATTGGAAACACAGGTATGGCAGCCATTGTGGGTGCAGAGTACAAAGAAGTAAAAGAAATTTTACATACTAATTTTGCCGATATTGATATTGCCAATGTAAATACACCATCGCAAATGGTTATTTCGGGCCCGTTAGATTCATTAGATAAAGCAGCCGATTTTTTTGAGGAAGAAGGTTTTGTTTACATCCCACTAAAAGTTAGCGGTGCTTTCCATTCTCGTTACATGACCCCTGTAAAAGCACAATTTGAAGCCTTTATTGGCAGTATGAAATTAAATAAATGTAGTGTTCCTGTAATTTCTAATTTTTCTGCAGCACCTTATCCTGATGATATTTCAGGCATTTTAAAAAACATGGTTAATCAATTAGATAACCGTGTAAGATGGTTTCAGAGCATAGAATATGTTATGTATCAAGGCGAATGCGAATTTGCAGAAGTTGGTCCGGGCGAAGTGTTAAGTAACATTTTAAAAAAAATAAAAATATAATATTGTACTGTGAATTTTGAAGAAAGAGAAGCTGTAATTAATAGCTTAAAAAGAGATATAATAGAACTACCCGCCGGCACCATTCAGGTTAGTTTAGGTATGGATTCTATTTACAAGATTATCCCTCATCGCCCGCCTTTTGTATTGATTACTTCTATTTCGGCAATAAATATTGAACATGGCATTATCGAGGTAAAATACTCCGTTAATCCAAAAGACCCTGTCTTTGAAGGTCATTTTCCGGGTATGCCGGTTTATCCCGGCGTTTTTCAGGTTGAGGGAATGGGACAAGCAGGTTTATGTCTTTCTTATTTTATTAAAAATAATACCCTTAAAATTGATGAAAGCAGTGAGCCCGTTAAAGGATTATTTACCCGAGTGCACAATGCAGGCTTTAACAAAGGCGTTAAACCCGGCGATGAGTTAACTATTCGTGTAAAATCTATCGAAGATGATGATTTTATGGGTTTGATGAGTGCACAGGTATTAATAAATAATGAGATATATTCGCACAGTATTTTAGAAGTATATTATCCATAAAAAACAAAAAAATATAAAATAAACGTTTATGTTAAAAAAACGCGTAGTAGTAACAGGAATGTCGATTAATACTCCAATTGGAGATAATTTAGATTCATTTATAGAAAATTTATTAGCAGGTAAATCAGCTCTTCGTAACTGGAAAACTTTAGATTCTAGCAAAATTTATTCTAAAGTTGGCGGCGATTTAGGTGATTATGATATCAACACAAAAATCGACAGCTACAAAGGCCAAATACCTGAAGATGTTTACAAACGCTTTGAAAAATTAGGAAAAAAATCTCCTTGGGCAGTTGCTATATCTTTACAAACAGCTGTTGAGGCCTTTAAAGATGCCGGTTATTTAGAGCAAATTAAAGATGGTAACAACATTGCTACCATTGTAGCAGGCCACAACTTAAATCAAAAATACACCTTCGAAAATCATGAAGCATTTAATGATGATCCTGATTATGTAGATGGTTTATTTGCTTTGTATGGATTAGATACCCACCACGTTGGTGCCGTAACAGATATTTTGCAATTACATGGCCCTGCTTATACCGTTGGCGCGGCTTGTGCAAGTGGTAACGTAGCTATGCGTTGCGCGGTTGATGAAATTCAATTGCATGATGTAAATGTAGCTGCTGTTGTAGCTCCTGTTTTAGATTACTCTCAATTAGATATGCAGGGAATGGCCATTTTAGGAGCTATTTCTTACAAATCGTTTAACGATACACCTACAAAAGCTAGCCGTCCATACGATACAAAACGTGAAGGTTTTGTGCCAACACACGGTGCAGCCGTTTTAATTTTAGAAGAATTAGATCATGCGGTTGCGCGTGGTGCAAAAATTTATGCCGAAATTTTAGGTGTTGAATCATCTTCAGATGGCTGTCATTTACCGCAGCCTTCTCGCATTGGGCAAGCTCGTTTAATGAATCGTTTACTAAAAAATTGTGGTGTAAAACCAACCGAAGTTGATTTTATCAGCGCACATGCAACTTCAACTCCATTGGGTGATTTAACCGAATTACGTTCTATTAAAGATGTATTTGGCGATCATTGCAAAACATTAAAAATAAATGCACCAAAATCTATGTTAGGCCACACTTGTTGGAGCGCTGCTACGGTTGAAACAGTTGCTGCTATCTTGCAAATGAATCGTAACGAATTGCATCCTTCAATCAACATTGATAATTTAGATCCTGAAGTAGATGTAGATGTTTGCCGCAACGAACGCAAAAAACATAACGTAGATATTTTATTAAAAAACTCGTTTGGTTTTGGCGGCTTAAATTGCATCAGCTTAATTAAAAAATATAAAGGTGCAGGAACGGTTATAAAATAGTTCTTAAATAGCTTAAACTCTTAAATAGCCTTTTTAAACGAAGGCTATTTTTATTAAAAACAAAACATATGAAAATATTTATCACAGGTGCTTCAAGAGGAATAGGTTACAAAACCATGATGATGGCTTTAGAGCGCGGCCACGATGTAGCATTTACTTACAACAATCCGGCCACTGATTTACAGAAAATTTATGCTGAAGCTAAACGCATTGCACCTAACCAAATGTGCAAAGGCTATCAATTAAACGTAAGATATAACAGTCAGGTAGTTGATGTAGTAGATTCTGTTTTAATGGATTTTGAAACTATTGATACCGTTATTAATAACGCCGGCATCAACAAAAATAACCTTGCATTTAGTATGACAGACGATGAGTGGGATGAAGTTATTGCAACTAATTTAAGCGGTACGTTTTATGTAATGCGTGCTTTTCTACCAGAGTTTTTATCTAACCGTAAAGGACGTTTTGTAAACATATCTTCTATTGCAAAGGATGGTTTAACCGGGCAAGCAAACTATGCAGCCAGTAAATCGGGATTGATTGGTTTGTCAAGAACTATTGCTAAAGAGTACGGACAAAAAGGTATTACCTGCAATGTTATTGCACCGGGTATGTTTGAAACCGATATGGTTAAAGAAAATTTAAGCGATCAGCTAAGAGGTTTTTGGGTACAACACTGTCCGGCAAAACGTTTAGGGCTTTTAGAGGAAGTTGCTGAAGTTATTTTGTTTATTGGCTCTGATGCGGCAAGCTACGTAAACGGACAAACCATTGAAGTGAACGGTGGTTTAGACTGGGCTGATTAATTTTCTTTATAAATTATTGAAATGAAAGAGTCGATGATGAATCGGCTTTTTTGCATTAGAATATATAATCCAATGACCGTCGTGTTGTAACCCTAGAGCTTGTACTATTTAAAATCTAAAAATAGCTGCTAAAACAAGTTCAACGTGAGGTTACCGCCATTAAATTTCGCTGATAAGTGTTTTCATTATCAAGGTCATTTTTGGCTCTTGTGTAGCGGCAACGCGTTGCACATCTTCGTGTGTGGTTTTTTCAATTTTACCCGGCACACCTAAATCGGTACAAATACTAATAGCAAAACAAGGTAAACCCATGTGACGGGCAACAATTACTTCGGGCACGGTGCTCATACCAACGGCATCTCCGCCAATAGCATGTACGTAGCCGTATTCGGCAGGGGTTTCAAGTGTTGGGCCGGTTAAACCAACATACACGCCCTCTGATACGTGAATGTTGTTGCGCTTAGCAATTTCTTTTGCTTTATTGATTAATGTTTTATCATAAGCCTCGCTCATTTCAGGAAAACGAGTACCCAATTCATTAATGTTTCTTCCAATTAACGGGTTTGGAAAAAGATTGATGTGGTCGTTAATAATCATAATCTCACCCACTTCAAATGAGTGATTAACACCGCCGCTGGCGTTAGATAAGAACAATGTTTTGATGCCTAAAAATTTCATCACGCGTACCGGAAAGGTTACTTCCTGCATGGTGTAGCCTTCATAAAAATGAAAACGACCTTGCATAGCCACTATTTTTTTTCCGCCAAGGGTGCCGAATATAAGTTTACCGCTGTGCCCTTCAACTGTGCTTAAAGGAAAGTTTGGAATGTTTTCGTAAGGAAGTGTAAACTCTGTTTTAATTTCTTTAACCAATCCACCAAGCCCTGTGCCAAGTATAATGCCCACTTCGGGAGCAAAGTTGTTTGTTTGTTTAAGAATATTTGCTGTGGTGAATTTTATTTGCTCTAACATATTTGCTTACTTGTTCGTTAAATTCTTCTGTTTTATTTTTAAAATCAATTTCAATTGGGAGCACAAAAATAGAAACATCTTTAAATTCATCACTAAAAGAAATCAACCGTGTGGCATCTTTTTCGGTTGTGATGATCATTTTGTTCTCGTTTTCTATTTGATTATAGGCTTGTTTTATTTGTGTAATATCGTCAGCAGTAAAATGGTGATGATCTGCAAAGGCTTTGTGCACAACCCCTTTGGCATATTCTTTAACATATGTAAGCATAGGTTTTGGGTTGGCAATACCGGTTACCAACAGCACATTACAATTAAAAAGGTGCAGGGGTATGTTGATGGTTTCTTTTTTATCAAACATATTATACGGATGCCCATATTTTAAGTAAGAGAAATATAAATTTTGATACGGGCGAATATTTACTTCTTTCATAACCCCACGTAAATCAATAGGAGTGGCATATTCAGGGGTTTTGGTAACTATGACAATATCGGCACGCAAGTAGCCTTTTTTGCTTTCACGTAATCTGCCCGCAGGTAACAGTTCATCATTGCAAAACAAATTATCGTATTCGGTCAATAAAATATTTAAACCGCATTTTATTTTACGGTGCTGAAAGGCATCATCCAATATAATAGCATCCACACTTTTTTGCAGCATAATTTTTTTTACACCTTTAACTCGGTTTTCGTCAACCGCTACAAAGGCAGATGTATATTTTTGCTTTATCTGCAAAGGCTCATCACCGCATTGGTCGGGCATGGTGTTAGTTTCTACCACAAAAAACCCGGATGTTTTTCTTTTATAGCCTCTACTTAATGTACCCACATTAAACTCTTTTTCCAATAATTTTAAAAGATATTCAGTATGGGGTGTCTTCCCTGTGCCGCCCGCAATAAGGTTTCCAACGCAAATGGTTTTAACATTATCAAACGTAGTTTGCTTAAATATTTTGGTATCGTACAGGGTATTTCGCAGCCAAGTAACTCCGCCATAAACAAGCGAAAAGGGCCAAAGTAGTATACGCAGTAAATCGTTCAAAATAAATATTCTATAAACATAAAAAATATTTTTATTTTTAAGGGATTTTACAAGAAATAATCTGATGGAGAACGAAACGAACAAAATACCGAGTGTAGAGGAAATAGCGGCAGCACTGAAAGAAGAAATGGCTGAAGCTCCAGCAAATGCTGACAAAAAAACCGAAAAAGATGAAGCTGCTATAAAACAGTTAATAGAGTTGCTGGGCTCCCACAACAGCGAGCATAAAGATGCCGGACTGGAATTGCTTAAAAACGAAAAAAGCATTGATTTTTTATTGGAAGCTATTACCGAAACCGAACATAAAAACGAAAAAGCAATACTTGTTGCAGCCTGCTGGGAGAGCGGTTTAGACTTTACTGGCCACGAGGCTTTTTTTGCCGATTTGGCTTTAGATAATGATCTATTTATTTCTTTGGAAGCTATTACGGTTTTAGATTCTATCGAAAGCATGGAAAAAGCGGCTATGGAAGGGATTTTAAAAAAATTAAACGACAAAAACATAGCTAAACACCCTAACGAACCTATGTTAAGCGACTTAAAACTGAGTTTGGAAGAAAAAATTGCTGAAACCCCGTAACATACAATAAATACTATAAATTTGCTTCCTTACAAGTAATGTCGTTAACTGAAAAAATACAAAGTGCTATACGCGATGTGCCCAATTTTCCGAAACCGGGAATATTGTTTAAAGACATTACACCTATTTTTTTAGACCCTAAATTGTGCAACGATATTACAGATGCTTTTTGTCGTTCTTTCTCAAAAGCCAAGCCGGATGCCATAATTGGAATAGAAAGCAGAGGTTTTTTATTTGGAATGCTTATGGCAAGCTGGTTAAACATCCCGTTTATTATGGTACGCAAGGCGGGTAAACTGCCAAGTAAAACTATTAGTCAAACGTATGATTTAGAATATGGAAGTGCAACGATAGAAGTTCATGATAACGTAATTCAAAAAGGTTGGAATGTAGTAATACACGATGATTTGCTGGCTACAGGCGGCACCGCGCAGGCAGCAGCAGAAATTGTAAAGAAATGTGGTGCTAAAGTGGCAGGATTTACCTTTGTGGTAGAACTTGAGTTTTTAAAAGGAAAAGAAAAATTAATTAACTATTCAAATAACATACAATGTCTGGTACAGTATTAACACAAAACGCAACTGGGATGAATTTTCATCTTTCAGAAAATCAAAAAATGATTGCGGATATGATTCGCAAATTTGGAAAAGATAATATCCTTCCAAAATTAATGGAGTGGGATGAATCACAACATTTTCCGGTAGAAATTTTTAAACAGCTTGGAGAGCTTGGTTTAATGGGCGTTTTGGTTCCAGCTGAATATGGTGGATCTGGAATGGGTTATGATGAATACGTTACTGTTGTTTCTGAAATTGGAAAAATTTGCGGTTCAATCAGCTTATCTGTTGCAGCACATAACTCGCTTTGCACAGGTCATATTTTAGCCTTTGGTAACGAAGAACAAAAGAAAAAATATTTACCAAAGTTGGCTACTGCCGAGTGGATTGGCGCTTGGGGCTTAACTGAAACAGGCACAGGTTCTGACGCAGGTGGCATGAATACCGTTGCTGTAAAAGACGGCGATCATTTTGTAATTAACGGCAGCAAAAACTTTATTACACACGCTATTAGTGGAAACGTTGCTGTTGTTATTGTTCGCACAGGCGAAAAAGGTGATAGTCATGGCATGAGTGCTTTTGTCATTGAAAAAGGAACACCAGGTTTTAAATCGGGTAAAAAAGAAAATAAATTAGGTATGCGCGCCAGCGAAACTGCTGAACTTATTTTTACTGATTGCCGTGTACACAAAAGCCAAATGCTAGGTAAAGAAGGCGATGGTTTTATACAAGCCATGAAGGTATTAGATGGCGGTCGCATTTCAATTGCAGCCGTATCATTAGGTATTGCAAAAGGAGCTTACGAGTGTGCATTAAAATATTCTAAAGAGCGTGAACAATTTGGAAAACCTATTTCTCAGTTTCAGGGTATTGCTTTTAAATTGGCTGATATGGCTACTGAAATTGAAGCAGCTGAATTATTAACTTTTCAAGCAGCTGATTTAAAAAATCGCGGACAAAAAGTTACTAAAGAAGGGGCTTTTGCAAAATACTATGCATCTGAAGTGGCGGTACGTTGCGGAAATGAAAGCGTACAAATATTTGGTGGATATGGTTATACAAAAGATTTTCCGGCGGAAAAATATTATAGAGATGCTAAGCTTTGCACTATTGGTGAGGGTACCAGCGAAATTCAAAAACTGGTTATCGCCAGAGAAATTTTAAAATAGTTTCTCACAAATAAAAAACTAAAGCCGATTCTAAATTATAGAGTCGGCTTTTTTATTTTAAAAATATATTTTAAACGAGCAAAACAAATGGTTTGTCTATTTTAATTGTACGAGAAATATTTACCCTTTAATTTTACATTACAGTTGAATTAAGAACCTGAAGAAAAGTAGATGAGAAAAATTTTATACGTTTTAATTTTATTGGTTTCATTTAATATAAACGCCAGACAACTGGAAGAGGCTGCCAAACCTACTGAAACTATTCAAAGCAATAGAATAAATAATGCAGATGTAACATTTCAATTACCTCGGTTTATTTTTACATATACTAATACACGCGTTATTGTAAAATTTACTAATCCTAACAACCTTAAATTGGTAAACAATAATTATGAGTTAGATTTAATTGTAAACGGAACAAACCAAAAAGTTGTTTTTGACAATAACGGAACAGGTAATTTATATTACACGTTTAAAAACAATAATGCCTTACACATTTTAATTGAAGACGTAAATTATGCTGTGCAACCCTCGGTAATTTCTATTTGGTATATAGTAAGTCCGCTACTTATTACACTTTTATTTTTTACTTACCGAATTACGATGACTGTAAAAAAAAATAAAACTCCCAAGTTAATTGTTAAACGCAGCTTAGAGCCCACAGAAACTGAAACTAAATTATATCCCTCAACGTTAAATGTGGTTAGAGTTAAAGAAGAAGCGGAAGAGGTTTAAGCAATAAGGCTTTGATGTATTTTTAGTATTTGTGGAATTAGCAGATGTTCTTCGTTATTTTCAATCACCCAATCGGCTAATTTTATTTTTTCTTCTTCAGGTAATTGCTGATTAATTCTTTTGTTTATCTCTTCCTCGCTAAGCCCATCGCGCATGGCAATTCGTTGTTTGCGTAAATTTATATTAGAAATAACAACCAATAACTTATCTATTGATTTCATTAGATTTGCTTCTACTAACAAAGCAGATTCTTTTATAATATATTTTTCAGCGTTATGTTTTTCGGCAAATAAATTAAAATCATTTTTTACTTCGGCGTGAATAATTGCATTTACTTGTGTTAGCAATTCAGCATCCGAAAATATTTTTCCGGCGACATGTTTTTTATTTAACATTGTTGAATTTATGTATGCTTCTTTGCCCAGCAGGTTTTCTATTTGTAATTTTATGTGAGGCAAAAAATACAATTCTTTAGCGCGTTCATCAGAGTAATAAACTTTCACCCCTAACGTTTCAAACACTTTAGCTACTGTGCTTTTGCCGCTACCTATTCCACCAGTTAAACCTACAATTACCATATCGAAATCAAAGTTAAAAAATAAAAAACAAAGCATTTGATTTTAGTGGTTTATAAAAATGACTTACCTTTACTTTTTAAAAATAAATTAGCATGAAAAAAATAATACTTTCTTTAGCTGTATTAATTGGTTTAACAGGCAAATCTCAGGTAGCCAACTGGGATAGTGTGGCAGTGGCAGGAATTGCCGGAAACGATACCAGTGTAAGTTTTACAGTGTTTCAAAAGTTTAATAATAAACTATATGTCGGTGGTTTTTCAAATGATGGAGGTGCGCTTAAACTATATTCATCTTTAAATGGTGATTTAAGCAGCTTTACTCCCGAAACAAATTTTAGTTCACTTATTTTACCTACAGGTTACGGGGCCAAGTTAACAGCATCATGTGCCAATAATAATTATATGTTTTTGGGCTCTGGTGTTACCTCTGGCCAGCCCACGGTTCATATTCCACAAGTATATCGCTTGTTTGGAAGTTATTCGGTAATCGGACCAAATCAATCAAATTATAACACATTAACGGGTACCGATAATGATGTAGTAAATGGCTATGGAACCATTGATGCTTTGGCGCAGTATTCTCCAACAGGAAGTAATGATACTGTTTATGCGTTTGTGAGTCCAAATGATGGAAGTCACGCCGTTTCTGTTTGGAAAGCACCGGTTAATAATGCCAGTCCCACCTGGACAAACAGTACAAACTTTACTATAGCATCGGGTATAAACAAAGTATATGATGCTATTGTATGGCATAATCGTTTATATATTGGTGTTAACCGTATTGATAGTATGGACGTAAATGCCTATAACTATAAAATTAGCTTAATACTTAGCACGGCAGATGGCGTAAAATGGGACACCGTTGCAAAAACAAGTAGTTTGCTTGCCGCAGGAGGGGCAACTATTAACTCATCCTCACCTTACGCATTTAGTGCTTTAGAAATACATAATGATACGTTGGTAGCAGCCATTGATGAAGCCAGCGGGCCGGCCCTTTGGTACACAACCAATCAAACAGCTAACCCTACATGGCACAGCATGTTTAATAACGCTAATCAAAACATATCCGGTGTTACTGATTTACAATCGGATGGGTTTAATATTTGGATACAAACTTCTAATTATTACGCCAGTGTACTTCAATACAACCGTTATATATTAGCTAACACGGGTGGGTATCTTCCTATACTTACATCTGGCACCGATATAGGAAATTATATGAACACCAATTCTTATAAGATGCAGTTTTACAACAATGCTTTATATAGCGCAGGCTCTTTAGGCATTTCTTCTTATCCTTATTCAAACGGTAATATGTGGCGTTTGTTTTTACCAAAAACTACCTTTAAAGATTCTTTAAAAACCGGTACAGGCTTTT
>CAIXZI010000567.1 GCA_903923915.1 uncultured Bacteroidota bacterium | reverse complement strand
TTCACTCAAAACAACAATGCCTTTTTCGTTTGCAAAAGAGGAGGTGTTGTTTTTAACGTCTTCCACAAAATCAGGATTGGTTAAAGCAAAACGCAAAAAATTTTCAAATCGTTCTTGCGGAACATCGTTTGGAAATAAACGTGTGTAAGTGGTTTCTATTTGATTAATAGCTTGCTCGTTTTTTTGTTTGATTGAGCGAACGCCTTTCTGTTCAAGCATTTCAAGACTTTTTAAGTTTTTTTGTAATTCGGCTTCGCTCGTAGCTTCTAATGTTTTATCAACTTTACTTATTTCTGCACGAACATGATTATACAAAATTTTTAAATTTTCTTTCTCTTTCTCTAATGAAAATGGCTGCTGACTAAGTGCGTAACTTTTAACCAATTTATCTTTTTCGGTAAAAAAATCTTGCGTGCTAAGATTTAGTTTTTGCATTTTTTGCTGAAGATTTTTATCCAAATAAAAAATAAAATTACGCGGCATCAACACCGGAAATGCAAGTCGTGCTTCATCAAACATAAGCCTGTATTGAAGCCAATATGCAAGCTCGCCGGGGCCGCCAACATAAACAGCATTAGGTAATATTTTTTGTTGGTACATGGGGCGTAGCACCACATTAGGACTAAACTTTTCGGTTTCTGTATCAATTAAGTTGCCTATTTCTTCTTTAGAAAAACTGATGTCGGTATTTAAAACTCTAAACGCATTATTTTCTTTTACAATACGTTCGCGCACATTTTTGTTGGCATAAAAAATATTTATTTCGCGCGGTGTTACTTGCGCATCATAGCCTTGTTCTTTTAATTTTTGATTAGATGTTGCTACATTTTTATAAGCCGTGTTTTCAAAAATATCTTGTTTAATTTCTGCAATAAATTCTTGCTTTAATGCCTTACTATCTCCATCTAAAACAACCAGGCCATATTTGCCAAAGAGCTCATTTACTAAGTAACGTGTGGCATGTGCCAAGTTGTTTCTTGAGTAGGTATTATTTAAAAGTGCATTTAATTTTTCACCCTGTTCGCTCTCGCCTAAAGCTTGTTTTATTTCAGCTAAAAAAGAATCAATTCCATCTAATGTAAATGCACCAACTTTACCTTTTTGTTCTGTTTTCCAAGCAATTTTTTTATTGAAAAGATTAATGTGGTTTATTTCTTCAAAATCATGATCCTCGCTGGCCATCCAATAAACCGGCACAAAATGTTTGCCTGTGTTTTGTGTGTTAAGTGTTTCACATAAATTAATGCACGAAATTATTTTGTAAATAAAATAAGTGGGTCCGGTTGCCAAACAAAGCTGGTGACCGGTTGTAACGGTATAGGTGTTTTTATCAGTAAGTTTATTTATATTGTTTTTAGTAGATTCACTAAGCGTAATATCATTGTTTTGTTTGTGTAACTCACTTACTAATAAATTGCGGTTTAAGTTGGTGTATGCATTAGTATCTATAAAATTTTGTATGCCCGCTGCAGATGGCTCGTAAGCATAAAAACTGTTTAGTTTTGTGTTTTGTGCATCATTTACATAATCTAAAAAAAGCTTGCTGAAAAAATTAGTTTTTTCAAATGGCACTAAGGTCTTTTTTAATTGCATACTACAAAGGTATTTGTTTTTAAATACGTCATTGTTAGGAATGAAGCAATCTTTACACCACAAACGATTTTCTATCCCCTTTTGGCTATTAATTTACCCGTTTAAACGAGTGCTGTAGTATGATGTGTTACTTAAGGTTTACATTTGATGAAACAAAATCTCAAATGAAAAAAATTATCCATTCAACTGCATTTTCTTTATTTCTACTAAGTGTTTGTGCGTTTACTAAGGGCGATAAATGGTATCAGTTTATATCTACCCCCTTTGGGTTTAAAGTAGAGTTTCCGGCAAAACCAACCGAAAAAACAAAGCCAATGAGTACCCTTGCCGGCGATTTAACCTTAAATATGTTTGAATATACTGCCCCAAAAGAAAAACAAGACCCTAACTTGGTATATATGGCCAGTTATATAGAATACCCCGCCGATATAGATGGCAATAATAAGGATAAACAAAAAGAACTTTGCCATAAAGTAATTGACGATGCTGCCGCCAGACTAAAAGGTAAAATATTAAAAGAAAGTCTTATTACCATTGATGGGCACGAAGGGATTGAAGCCCGCATTGAATATAAAGAAGGAACCGAAGTGCTTAAAATGCGGATGTATTTAGTGCATAATAAAATGTACACACTTGAAACCATGACCAAAATAGCTAAAGACAATAATAAATCTATTCAAAGATTTATGAACTCGTTTCATTTGGTGAAGTAGGTTTAGCTTGGAAAAATGGGTTGATAAACGTATATTTGTTTATACATCTTAAAATTTCCCCATGAAAAGAAATCTATTCGCACTACTTGTTTTTTGCTGTACACTACAAAATTTAATGCAGGCGCAATACACCAAGCTACTAGATTTTAATGGAACAAATGGAAGACAGCCGCAGGGGGATCTTATTTCTGATGGAACTTTTTTATATGGGATGACAGCTGGCGGTGGTATAAACGACAGCGGTACAATTTTTAAAATAAAACCAGATGGAACAGGGTACATTCAATTGTTTAATTTTTCAGGTTCTGTAAATGGATATGAACCTTACGGCTCCCTTGTTTCTGACGGAACTTATTTATACGGGATGACGCAGTATGGTGGAACAAATAACACCGGCGTAATATTTAAAATAAAATCTGATGGAACAGGTTATGTAAAATTACTTGACTTTACAGGGTTAAACGGAAGTTATCCTTGGGGTTCTCTTATTTATGATGGAACTTTTTTATATGGCATGACACAAAGGGGTGGTATAAGCCAAGATGGAACTATATTTAAAATAAAACCCGATGGAACAGGTTATTTTAAAATACTGGATTTTGCCAATACAAATGCAAATATGCCATACGGGTCTCTTATTTATGATGGCACTTTTCTTTATGGAATGGCACAATTTGGAGGCACAAACAATTATTATGGAACTGTTTTCAAAATAAACCCGAATGGAAGTGGATATACCAACATATTAAATTTTGCAGGCACTACAAATGGTAGTATTCCATTAGGTTCTCTTATTTATGATGGCACTTTT
>CAIXZI010000566.1 GCA_903923915.1 uncultured Bacteroidota bacterium | reverse complement strand
TTTACTATTACCAAAAACTGGATTAGTAAAGTTGATAACTGGGCGCACTCGGATGGTTTATCAGATCTGTTTTCTTACCTACTTGAAAAAGATGTTGCGCTTGTTTACCCTCAAATTAAAAATTGGAATACATCTGCAAACCCTTGGGAGCGCCGACAATCATTGGTTGGATTGCTTGAATACAGCAAGAAAAGAAAGAAATTTTTACCTGTAAATAAAATGCTGCCCTTAGTAAAACCTTTACTAAGCGATGAAAATTATTTTGTTCAAAAAGGACTTGGTTGGACACTTAGAGAAATAGGCAATGTGTATCCAAAAGAAACGTGGGATTTTTTAGTGAAACACCACAAACAAATTAGTTCAGTTGCTTTTAGTGCTGCAATAGAAAAACTTTCTGTAAAAGAAAAAGAAGAGTTAAAATTATTGAGAAAGAAAAGTAGATAAAATTTTAAAGCACATCTAGCTTAATACCCATAGCAAATAGCAGAATAATTATTCCACCTACAATAATTCTATACCAACCAAATAATTTAAAGCCGTGCTTGGTAAGAAAATTGATAAATAATTTAATAGCAAGTAAGGCAACAATAAACGCCACTAAGTTTCCAATAGCCAAAAGTTTTATTTCATCACCAGAAGGCATTCCGTTGTGTTTATAGAAATCCAACAATTTTTTTCCGGTTGCAGCAACCATCGTAGGAACTGCTAAAAAGAAAGAAAATTCTGCAGCTGTTTTGCGTGTTAGTTTTTGAGATAATCCTCCAACAATAGTTGCGCCACTACGCGAAACGCCTGGTATTAAAGCGATGCACTGAAACAATCCAATTTTAAATGCCTGCAAATAACTTACATCATCAGTTGATTGTATTTTTTCTTCCGTAAACCATTTATCAATAAATAAAAAAATAATTCCACCTAAAAATAAGGCAATGCCAACTCCAAGCGGGCTTTCCAATAAACGATCAATAACATCCCCCAGTAAAATACCAAAAATAGCAGCAGGAATAAATGCCACTACCAGTTTAATGTAAAAATTAACCGATTGAAAAAAACGTTTAAAGTACATCACTACAACAGCAGCAATAGCGCCCAATTGTATAGCAACTGTAAATAGTTTTACAAAATCGGTAACGGGCATACCCATTAAACCGGTTGTAATAATCATGTGCCCTGTGCTTGATACAGGCAAAAACTCCGTTAGCCCTTCTACAATGGCTAAAACAATAGCTTGTAAGTAATTCATAAACTATTCTGTTTTTTTAGGACGGCGCATAATAGCTACCATAACTGTTGCAAAACCCGCTAAACAAACTAAGGGGGCAACAGTAATACGTCTTGCACTAAATATTTCCGGATTAAAAACATTAGGGTCTTCGCTACCGCCACCCATCATTAACAGGTATCCTAACACAATAAGTGCTACGCCTGCAACAAAAAATTTATAGTTTTCTCTGGCAATGCCAAATCCTTTATTTTCAGTGCTCATGTAATAAAATTTAAGCAAATATAATAAAAAATTAGGGTTTGGTTTTACCTTCAAAATTGTATCTTTGGTTTTTGATGAGCTTTTTATACCCCTCGTTTTTATTTGCCCTTGGCGCACTGTCAATCCCTATTATAGTCCACTTATTTAATTTTCGCCGATATAAGAAGGTTTATTTCACTAACGTTCGTTTTTTAAAAGAAGTTCAGCAAGAAAGCAAATCTAAATCAACCTTAAAACGCTTACTGATATTGGCCTCCAGGCTTTTAGCATTAATTTGTTTGGTTTTAGCTTTTGCACAACCTTACATTCCAAGTAATCATAACATTAAAAAGGGCGTACGAAGTATTGTTATTTATATTGATAACTCATTTAGTATGCAGGCAGCCAATAAAAATGGTAGTTTGTTGGATGATGCCAAACGCAAGGCACGTGAACTTGTTAGTGCATCTTCAGCAAGCGATAAAATCCAAATAATAAGTAATGATTTTTATGCTGCTCATGGCGTTTTAAGCAAGGAACAAGCATTAGATGCTGTTGATAAAATAGCTGCATCTCCATCAGTAAAAAGTTTGCAAGAAATATATAATCGCGCAAAAAGCAATATGGATAAGGATTTGAAGGATGCGGAGTTCTTTTTAATCAGTGATTTTCAGAAAAATAATCTAACAGATTTTAAACCGGATAGTTTGATTGAAACCAATTTTGTATTGTTAGAAAATGCGCCTGCACAAAATATATT
>CAIXZI010000565.1 GCA_903923915.1 uncultured Bacteroidota bacterium | reverse complement strand
TCCCAGTTGTCTTCCATTAAGTTTCCACCGCTAATTAATTGCTTAGAATCGGTATGGCCTTCTACCATAAATTCGATACTTGGTTGAGCAGCTAGTACTTTAGCTACTTTACCTAATACTACTTTTGCTTTATCAGTTATATTGAAGCTACCACTCTTAAATAATAATTTATCAGAGATATCTACATATACTACTCCTTTTTCAACCTTTACATTGATGTCGCCATCGTTTAAATCTCCAATAGCGCCTTTCAAGTTCATCACCAAATTCATGTTGATAGAATCTTTACGAGCCATAGAGCTTTGTAACCCTTGAATATATAAATCTTTAGCACCAATATTGTCCAATGATTTTTTAATACTTTCTGCTTGAGCACCAGTTACAACAGACATATCTTTAAGTTGACTTAAAACAACGTTGTTATTTGATTTTAAGAAATCAACTTGTTTGTTTAAATCATCAATGATAGATTGTAATGATTTTGTTTTTTCACCTGCTTTTTCAGCATCACTTTTGCTTTTACTGATTGCATCTTGTGCGTCACGATATTTTCCTTGTAAATCGGCATAAGCACCGTTTAATTGGCCATATTTTGCTTCCGCTTCTTCTAATTTTTTAGGACTAACACAAGAATAAGCACCCATACTAAAAATAGCAAGTGCTAAAAGAATTTTACTTTTCATATTTTAATTGTTTTTTTAAGTGAATATTGATTTGCTCTATGCGATAACAAAAATACTATTATAGTTTAAATCGTAAAACAATATTTTGTTAAAGCAAGGCTAGTTTTCAATGTCTTCTGTGATCCCTAAATTAGGTATATATCCTTTAAAATCCTTGAAAAAATGTATAATTTTTTGCATATCCGCTTTTTCGTTGTCAGAAACAAAAAATGGTTCTGCAAAAACAACCTTTTTGCTCGGGAAATCTAACCCCACCATTACTATGGGCACATTGGCGTTTTTGGCGATATGATAAAACCCAGTTCGAAGTCGAGTTACTTTTTTACGTGTTCCTTCTGGAGACAAATCCAAGTGAAAACGCTCTTTTTTATTAAACAGCGCAACTACTTGGTCTACCATATTTAGTTTTTTAGAACGATCTACGGGGTAAGCACCTATATAACGTAAAAACCAGCTAAATGGCGGCCAAAAAAGCTCACTTTTCCCTAAAAAGTTAATCAACTCAAGATGCATTTTTTTACGAATACCTAATCCCAGAAAAAAATCAACACTATGGGTATGGGGTGCTACGATTATAACAGATTTAGGCAACTCAAAATGAAATTTGCCTATTATTTTCCAACCTCTAACCGTAAATAACCACCAAGTAAGTAATTGTTGCATAACTGATAAAAAGTAAAGTTAAAGTAAAATGACAACTATTTAATAATGAGCTACATTACTTATTTAGCTTTTCAATTAATTCGGCATTCGATAAAGCATCTACCTTTTCGGCAAGGACGGGAATTAATTCTATTTTAGGTAGGGTTTGATTGTGTGCATTTTTTTCATACCATTTATCATAGTATTTTAATAAAATTGCAAAAGCCTCTTTATACGCTCCTTCAATAATATGGTTGATTGCGGTTTTGGTTTCTAATCCGCCTAATCTTTTTTGAATTCTTAATGTGGCATTCATTAAACTTTGTTTGTCGAATTTT
>CAIXZI010000564.1 GCA_903923915.1 uncultured Bacteroidota bacterium | reverse complement strand
TCTCAGGAATGTCAAATGCTAAACTGCCTGTATATTCAGTATTGATTGGCTTTGCATCCCAGTTTAAAGTTAGTTTGGTAGATAATAAAGTGCCGCGTTCAATACTATCAATATAAAATTTATGAATGGTAAGTTTATCATTATGTATCCATTTTATGGTTGGTTTTTTTGAGCCATATTGTGTACCCAATATTTGCTCTAATTTATCTGCAGCAGCATAATCTGCAGTAGAAACAACGCCGCTTAATCTGTAATAACTAAAATCAGAATTATTATAACACTTAATGTTATTTACTTCAACACGTGCAGATTGCTTCACAATTTGAAATAAAAAATCAAATTCTTTTAATTCATCTTTAACATCCAGTAATTTATTTAAATGAAAAGTGGCTTTAAATAATTGTCCGGCAGGTAAGCGGTCTTTAGGCCTGAACTCAATGGTTTGTCCGTCAAGCCAAACAGCATCTCCTTCAATTTCAGGTTCGAAAGAAAAAAGTTTTTCTTTTACAGGCGCATTTAACTCTACATTTTGTTGCAGCTCTGATGCAAATTTTATTTTGATAGTTGAGCCCGAAGAAATATAACCTGTTGTAAATGCCGATATATACTGGGCAAACTCAGGATTGATTTTATTTTGCTCTATGCCAAACTTGTTAGAGCCGGTAAGTCTTTTTAAAATATCTTTTGAATTGAAAATATATGTGCCAAGCACAACAATAGCTGCACCAACAGCCATCCATTTGATACGGTTTAAAAACATAAGGTGAAATTTTTATTAAAGGTAATTCAAATTATTATCGAAAAAGTAAGGACTTAAAAATATAGTTTACCTGCGTTAGGGATTAAGCTCACTGTTTTTGTTTTTTAATTGCTTTGCAGAATGCTGAAAAAGCATTTGCAGCGAAAAACCTTTTAAGGTAATCCATAAAAGATTGCCGCGAAAAGCCCGACGGCGCAATCGACAGCCTCAGTGTGACAGCGCGCCAGAACGCCCAGCGTTATTTAATCAAAGAAATTTCGCCACGAAGATTTTGGCCGAGTAAGGTTTTAATTTTGGAAGAAGAATATTTTTGTCCTAATAAAAACATCAATTTTGTAATAGCAGCTTCAAGCGTAATATCTTCGCCGCTTACCACTCCGATTTTTTCTAAACGAGAGCTTGTTTCATACTTTCCCTGTAAAACGCGTCCTTCGAGGCACTGGGTTACATTGTAGATAATAATACCTTTATCAATAGCTTGTTTTAGCAGGGCAATAAACCAATCATCAGTAGGGGCATTGCCCGCACCAAAGCTATGCAGCACAACAGCTTTTATACCAGTTGCATTTACAACAACTTCTGTAATTTTTTTAGAAATGCCCGGAAATAAATTAAGCACAACAATATCGTTATCTAAATTTTTATGTACGCTTAATTTTTTTGTACTTGCTTTTGCAATATAATTGTGGTTGTAGGTAATTTGTATGCCGGCCTCTGCCAATACCGGATAGTTAGGAGATTGAAAGGCATCAAAATGTTCTGAATTATATTTTAAGGTGCGATTGCCACGATACAACTCGTACTCAAAATAAATGGCTACTTCTGGTACTAAGGCTTTGCCTTGTTTGTTTTTTGCAGCAGCAATTTCAATAGCAGTAATTAAATTTTCTTTTCCATCAGTTCTAATAATACCAATAGGTAATTGAGAGCCGGTAAGTATAACGGGTTTGCTTAAGTTTTCTAACATAAAGCTAAGCGCTGATGCTGTATATGCCATGGTATCACTACCGTGCAGCACAACAAAGCCATCGTAAGTCGCATAATTTTTTTCAATAATTTCAACTAACTCTACCCACACACGCGGGTGCATATTACTTGAATCTATTGGTTTTTTAAACGAAACAGAATGTAAGTCTAAATTAAAACGACTTAACTCAGGAACTTGTTTGGTAAGAGATTTGAAATCAAATGGGCGCAGGCTTCCTGTCTTGGCATCCTGCATCATGCCTATGGTGCCGCCTGTGTATATAAGTAGAATTTTGTTCAAAGGAGATATGAGTATTGAGATATAAGAATTGAGATATGAACTTACTCACATCTCAATTCTCACTACTCAAATCTTAGAATGGTAAATCGTCATCAACCGAAGTGCTTGTAAATACCGGAGGAACGCCTGTTTCCATACTTGTTGGTTGGCTATTGCTGTTTGATGATGAATGAGAAGATGATTGTCCTGATCCAACTTTTTCAATTCTCCATGCATCAATGGTGTTAAAGTATTTTGTTTCGCCTTGCGGAGAAACCCACTCACGACCTTTTAAATTAAAAAGAACTTTTACTTCTTCGCCAATGGCAAAATTATCAACTAATGAAACTTTATCTTGCACTAATTGAAAACTAACGTGCTGAGGGTAAGGAGAACCTGGTTCTACAGTTAATACGAAATCGCGTTTTTTAAAACGTTCGCTTACTACTTGAGTATCGAATTTTGCTTTGATGATGCCTACTACTTCCATGACTTTTTTTATTAAAATTTAGAACTTTAAAATTAACGCTTTTACACCTAATTTCCCAACAAAACTTTCCACGCTTCATCCACTTTATTAACATCTAAAAGGGTTTTGGCGTACTGGTGCAGCTCTTCAGGGCTTGCAAATTTTTTGTGAGACGAGTTTTTGTAATCAGTAATTTCTTCTGCGGTAGGCAAATGCTCTACATTTCCTAACTGACCTAAATTATTTCCTGATAAAATTTTGCTATTTCTAATTTCAGCAGGAATGGCATCTACGCCAATACCAAGGGTTGTTATAGGTTTTGCAATTTCAAACAAAGCATCGCCATGTGCGCGGCAATACCAGTTTCCACCCATACGCGCCACCAAATCTATTTTTTGCTGATCTATTTTTCCATGCTCGTCAAGCACTTCTTCTTTTATGTGTATAAGCTGCACCTCGCATACAACAAGGTTTCCGGCGCCACCGCCTTTTCCTAATTCAATAACTTCTTTCACAATACATTCCATAGTAACGGGCGCTTCGGCAACTCTAAATGGCTTTACACCTTGGGATGCAAGCTTAGTAAAGCCTGCCTTTTCAAACTCGTCAACGCCTTTTGCATACGGACTACTAGCCAAACTCATTTGCTGCACCATGTTGTAGTTTACAATATTTAAGACCACTTCGGGCACTTCTTTCACATTATCCAAAGTATGCTTACTGCTGCCGTCACGCCCGCTAAGTGCCGGAGAAAAAATAGCAATGGGTGGATTGGATGAGAACACGTTGAAAAAACTAAAGGGTGCTAAATTTGGCCTACCATCTTTATCTATGGTGCTGGCAAAGGCTATGGGGCGCGGGCCAACAGCTCCTAATAAATATCCGTGAAATTGTGGTTGTGATGTGCCGGTTGCGCTAACTGTAATCATGCTGAGTTTTGAATTATAAGTGATGAGTTTTGAGTTGCTAAATTACTAAGAAAAATAATAAGAGCGTGCCCCTGTGGGTCGGGCTATTCGCTGCAAGTCCTCGCTCCTGTGTCGCTGTGGGCTTTCCGCTGCTATCCCTCACGCAAATTAATTATGTTTTCTGCTTTTTCTTTTTTGCAGCAGGAAATAATACGTTGTTTAATATCAAACGATAGCCCGCAGAGTTTGGATGCAAGCTTAAATCGGTTGGAGGGTCTTCTACACGATGCTGATAATCTTCAGGGTCGTGCCCACCGTAGAATGTCCAGGTGCCTTTGCCATATTCGCCGTGTATGTAGCGCGCTTCGTTAGCTGCTTTATTTTCACCAAGAATCAAAACATTTTTTTTAACGTAACTTCTGTCAAAGGCAACGGTTTGTCCCCAAAAACCTTTTATTAATTGCTCGTGGTTTTGGTTAAGCATACTTGGCACAGGATCCCACTTGGCAGAAAATTCAAACAGAGAAAAATAGTCGTTCTCTTTTGTAACCCCATATTTTTGCGTGCGTGTGCCATACGTATCAATGGTAGAAAATTCATACTCAGCAGGGTTTTCGCTCAAGCTATATTTTTCAAAAGCAAAACTTTTATTATAATCAATTAATTTATTGTAGCCGGGTGTAGTGCCATCGCCATCGAACATACTCTCGCAAATATCGATGCCATCAGCTGCAAGGGCAATATCATAACTATCGGTTGCAGAGCACATAGCAAACATAAAGCCACCACCCGAAACAAAATCGCGTACTTTTTTTGCCACGGCTAATTTCATTTGCGATACTTTATTGAAGCCCAGTTTTTTTGCCATCGCTTCGTTATCACGAACCTCAGTTTGATACCAGGCTGTGTTGCGCGAGCCAAACCAAAAGCGACCATACTGACCCGTAAAATCTTCGTGGTGCAAATGCATCCAATCATACTCAGCAAGTTTGCCATTCATTACTTCTTCATCGTAAACAATATCATACGGAATTTCGGCATAGTTTAAAACCAGTGTTACGGCATCATCCCAGGGTTGTTTTCCTTTTGGAGAATACACCGCAATGCGTGGCGCTTTTTCTAATTTAACGGCATCTTGGTTTAATTCGGGATTAGAAATTTCTTGTAAGATGGCGGTACTTTTTGCATCCGGAATTACTTCATATGATATGCCGCGAATGTTGCATTCATCAATAAAAACCTTATCGTTTCTAAACATAAAACTTCCACCACGATAATTTAAAAGCCAGTAAATTTCAATATCGTGTTTAAGCGCAAAGTAGGCTAAACCATACGCTTTTAAATGGTTTTTTTGAGAAGCATCCATAGGAATTAACAGCTGAGAACAAAAGCTATTAATTGAAATTTGAATAAGAAGTATTAAAAATAGAAGGCGTTTCATAAGCACTACTAAGGTACTAAGTTTTTACTGAGAATGTATTTTGCCCAGCTAAATATTTTAAAAAGAAGCCCGTTCTTTATTTTTTAAGTTTCGCTTATTTTATAATTAGCAAACCTAACTAACATTAGTGAAGCAAAATAAAACATAAAAACTATAGGCTAAATACACCTAAATACCAGTTAATTATTTAAATATTAGATAGTTAATCTACTTGCTCAAATTTTTAAAGTAATCAAATATTAAACGAATACCAACGCCTGTGCCGCCTTTGGTGCGATAACCATCTCTTGCAGCAAGATAAGCAGGAGCTGCAATATCAAAGTGCATGTAAGGGTAATCAGTATATTTTACTAAAAATCTTCCGGCAGTAATTGCTCCCGCACTAGGGCCACCAATATTTTTTCTATCGGCAATATCCGATTTTAAAAGATCATCATACTCTTCCCAAAAAGGAAACTCAGCTAAACGCTCGTGCACTCTGTCTCCACTTTGTTTTAACTGATTTTTCATTTTGTCAGAAATTGTTCCCATGCAAACAATTCCTTGAGGGCCAATAGCTGCCGCTGCTGCGCCTGTAAGTGTAGAGAATTCAAAAGTAGCTTCCGGTTTATATTTTTTTGCATAGCTAAGTGCATCAGCCAAAATCATGCGTCCTTCTGCATCGCTGTTAAGCATTTCAACGGTTGAACCATCGTGCATGGTAATAATATCTCCGGGAGCAAATGCATTAAATCCAGGGCGATTATCTGTTGCAGGCACAAGCGCAATAACATGTACCGGTAATTTTGCTTTAGCAACAGCGTACATTAAACAACCAACGGCTGCGCCGCCTGCCATATCACATTTCATGGTATCCATACCTGCTGTAGGCTTAATACTTAAGCCACCGGTATCGTACACAACGCCTTTACCAACCAAAACATACGGTTGTTTGTTTATAGCACCTTTTGGCTTGTATTCCATTATGGTAAACGTTGGCGGATCTACACTACCTTGATTAACCGATAATAAACCACCCATTTTAAGGGTGTTTATTTTAGATTTATTTAATACTTCTACATTAAAGCCGGCTTCTTTGCCCATCTTAACAAAAGCGTTTGCTAAATCGGTTGCGTTTAAATAGTTTACGGGTTCGTTCACTAAATCGCGGGCTTTGCAGGTGGCTTCAGCTACAATGTTTACTTCTTCTAAATGTTTTTCGGTAATGTTAGTATCGTGTACAAACAACGTGCTAAGCGTATTTTTTTCTTTTGCTGCAGCAGTTTTATGTTTTATGAATTGGTAATTCCCTAATAAAATTCCTTCTATAAAAGCAAGTGTAAATTTCTTTTCTAAGGTAGATGAAATAATAAGCGATGTTTTTTTATGCTCATTCAATGCTCCGGTAACAGTATTGGCTGTACGACGCAGTAATTCTTTTTGCTGCGGTGCAGTTTTTTTCTCATCCAATAAAACAACAAACACAAAACGT
>CAIXZI010000563.1 GCA_903923915.1 uncultured Bacteroidota bacterium | reverse complement strand
CCATCAACCTGCACACCTTCAATGCCATAGCCTATGGCTTTATCAATAAACTGCTTGCATTTAAATTGCTCGTTACTTGGGGTAGATAAACCATAACCATTATTTTCCACAATAAAAATTACAGGTAAATTCCAAACTGCAGCAACGTTTATACTTTCATGAAAATCGCCTTCAGATGAGCCACCATCACCGCTAAAAACGGCAACTGCTTTTTTATCCTTACGTAATTTATTTGCCAATGCAATACCATCTGCAACGCCCATTTGCGGACCAAGATGCGATATCATGCCCACAATTTTATACTCTTGTGTACCAAAGTGAAAACTCCTGTCGCGCCCGCTGGTAAAGCCACTTAGCTTACCTGTAAACTGAGAAAATAAACGATGTAAAGGAATACCGCGTGTTGTAAACACACCTAAATTTCGGTGCATCGGTAAAATGTATTCATCCTGCTCAAAAGCCGTGGCAACTCCAACCGAGATAGCTTCTTGCCCTATGCCGCTAAACCATTTGGCAATACGCCCCTGACGAAGAAGTATCATCATTTTCTCTTCTATCAAGCGAGGCTTTAAAATATTTTTATAAAGGGTAAGAAGTGTTTCGTCTTTATGTTTTTTGCGTTCGTAACGAACAGGCATTTCAGCAGTTATCATGTACTATTTTTTTATTTATTCTGCCACAGATTTCGCAGATAGCACAGATTCTTTATCCGCGTAATCCGTGTAATCTGTGGCTTTAATTTTATAACTTAATCATTAATTTATTTTACTGTACTTCCGTTATTGGTATTTTCTTTTGTGGGAGAAACTAAGCTCAACACACCTTTATCATTTTCGGCCATTAAAATCATACCATTGCTTTCTATGCCTTTTATTTTGCGTGGAGCCAGATTTACTAAAATGCTTACTTGTTTGTTAATCATTTCTTCGGGCGTATAATGCAAAGCTATACCACTAACAACAGTACGTACATCAATTCCTGTATCTATTTTTAATTTCAATAATTTATCGGCACCCTTTATTTTTTCTGCTTCTAAAACAGTACCAATACGAATATCCATTTTCTCAAAATCTTCAAACGTTATTTGAGATTTTGCTTCAGCAATTTGTGCCGGAGCAGCATTTTGCTCATTTAATATTTTCGAATCTTGTAGTTTTTTAATTTGTGCATCCATTTCAGCATCTTCTACTTTACTGAATAATAATTCGTCTTTATTTATTTTATGTCCGGCATGCATATTGTTGCTTTGTTTTGCACCGTTCCATTTTATTGGATTGATGTTTAGCATAGCAAATAATTTTTGAGAAGTAAATGGCAAAAACGGTTCACACAAAATAGCCAGATTGGCCGTAATTTGTAGTGAGATATTCATAATTGTTTTTACACGTTTCTCGTCTGTCTTAATTAATTTCCAAGGCTCGGTTTCTGCTAAATATTTATTTCCTACACGTGCCAAATTCATTAACTCAGAAAGAGCTTCTCGAAATCTAAATTGTTCAAGCGAAGCAGCAATTTTATCCGGTGCTTTGGCAATTTCTTCCAGTATTAATAAATCTTCTTTAGTGTATTCTGTAGCATCAGGCACAACACCTTCGTAATATTTATGCGTAAGAACCAAGGTACGGTTTACAAAATTTCCAAAAATAGCAACCAACTCATTGTTGTTTTTTGCCTGAAAATCTTTCCAGGTAAAATCATTGTCT
>CAIXZI010000562.1 GCA_903923915.1 uncultured Bacteroidota bacterium | reverse complement strand
TGTTTGAAAATGCAGTTGATTGCTTAATATCTGCGGCAACCACGTTTGATGAGCCATAGAGCGCATTTAGCCCTTCTAAAAGTTCAACACCAATTTGTCCGCCTGCACCAATTATAAGTACTTTATCTTCTTTGTTAACTTCCATCATAAAATTAAGAAAGGCTAAATATAGTTATTGTTTTTTTTGCAGGAATATGTTTAACAGTAGCTTAAGCTCTTAATTAAAAAATATATCTAAATTGAGCCCCATATTATGCGGGCGTTAATAGGGTTAATACTGTGTTTTTTAGGCGGAAATATATTTTCGCAGCAATACACTATTAGCGGAAAAATTTTTGACGCCCAAAGCAAAGAGCCCATACCTTTTGCCAGTATTCTTTTAAAAGGCACTACGGTTGGTGCAAATACCGATTTTGATGGAAATTTTACGCTTACAACAGATAAAACTGCCGACTCTTTAATTGCCATATATATTGGCTACCGACGCATGGCTATACCTTTAAAGAAAGGTGTTTCGCAAAGTATTAACATTCCGTTTTATGCTTTGCAAGAAGGTGTTACTTTAAACGAAGTGGTTGTAAAAGCCGGAGAAAACCCTGCACATCGTATTATACGCCTATCTATTGCACATAAAAAATTAAACGATAAAAACAGGTTAAATTCTTATCAATATGAGGTTTATAATAAGTTAGAATTTGATTTAAACAATATTCCTAAAAAACTAAAAGACAATAAGGCATTTAAACCCATAAAATTTATTTTTAATAATATGGATAGTGCTAACTCTGCCGAAAAACCTTCATTGCCGCTATTTATGGTTGAAACCATGTCTGATTTTTATTACAGAAGCAGTCCGAAAGCAAAAAAAGAAATTATTAAAGCCAGCAAAATATCGGGCATTCAAAACCAAAGCATATCGCAGGTTATGGGCGATATGTATCAAAACATTAATATTTACGATAACGACATTATTATTTTTGGTAAAGATTTTAAATCGCCCTTGGCAGATAATGCCATTTTTAATTACCGTTTTTATTTAGAAGACAGCGTATTTCTAGAAAACAAATGGTGTTATCACATACGTTTTAAACCGCGCCGTGCGCAAGAACTTTGTTTTAGTGGTAACATGTGGATTGCCGATACTACTTTTGGTGTAAAGCGTCTGGAAATGGGCATACCCACCAATACCAATATAAATTTTATTAATGCAGCCAGCGTTATTCAAGAGTTTACTTATACCGATAGCGTTTGGATGCTAAAAAAAGACCGCATTGTTATTGATTTTATACCAGATATGATGGGGGTAATAAACTCTAAAAAACAACCGGGCATTTACGGTAGAAAAACAACATCCTATCACAATATTATAACCGATAAACCTAAAGAGAGTAAGTTTTTTAACGTAGGAACTAATGTTTTTGTAGAAGATAGCGCCACTAAAAGAAGTATTGCTTATTGGGATACTACGCGGCATGACAGCCTTACAGACCGTGAAAACAGGATTTATAAAATGATTGACACCATACAAGGCTTGCGTTTTTATAAACGATGGAGCGAAGCCGTAACCATTATGGTATCAGGTTATTACAAGGCCGGTAATTTTGATGTTGGCCCACTTTATAAATTTTACAGTAGCAATATAGTAGAGGGCTCTCGTTTAAGATTTGGAGGCCGCACTAGCAGCAAGTTTAGCCGTTGGCACGAATTAAGTGGTTATGTTGCTTACGGCACAAAAGATGAAAAATGGAAGTACGGCTTAGGTTTTAAAGCTTTTTTATCAAAAAAACCAAGGCGCCAATTAATTGGCATGGATTATAAAAGCGATTTAGAGTTACTCGGGCAAAGTCAGAATGGTTTTACCAACGATAATTTATTTGCTACTTTGTTACGCAGAGCTTCTCCACGCACACTTACCCGCGTATCGCAGATACAGGTTTGGTATGATAAAGAGTGGTTTCAGGGTTTTAATACAAAAATTGGGTATGTTAGTAGAACGCTTACACCTGTTGGCAATTACCAGTATTACTACTTCAACCAAAAAGGAGATAGTACGGTACAACCTTTTTTACGTACTTCAGAAATACGCGTTACCACTCGTTTTGCATATCAAGAAAAATTTATTGACGGAGATTTTTCGCGAACTAGTTTAGGCACAAAATACCCTATTTTACAACTTACCTATGTACATTCGCTTAAGCATATTTATGAAGGGCAATATGATTATCAAAAAGTGGTGCTAAACGTTAGCGACCGCGTTAGATGGGGTTTATGGGGTTATACCGATTATATTATTGAAGGCGGAAAAATATTTGGTAACGTACCCTATCCTTTGCTTGAATTGCATGGCGGTAACCAAACATTTGTATATGATCACATGGCGTATAATATGATGAATTATTATGAGTTTGCCAGTGACAGATATGCATCTTTATGGTTGTTTCATCACTTTGAAGGATTGTTGTTTAATAAAATTCCGCTGGTAAAAAAATTAAAATGGCGCGAAGTGGTTACCTATAAAGTGTTGTTTGGAAGCGTAAGCAATAACCATCAAACTCTATTATTTCCAGCAGCTTTGCATAGTTTGAATAGCGGCCCCTATCAAGAACTTAGCGGAGGCATTGAAAATATTTTTAAATTTTTTAGAGTAGATGCTTTTTGGCGCTTAAACTACACACAGTATGTAAAATCTCCGTTTGGTATTAAGGTTGGTTTTCAGTTAACGTTTTAGGCGGCTTTGTTTTTTTGTGTAATTAATTACTTTAGTTTAAATTTTCTGTAGCTTTATAATACATATAAGTAGGGTTATAAGCAAAGCCTTGTAACTCGCCTCCCGCAAACAAACAAGGTAGATAATTATTAAATGACACGACTGACCATAATTTTAATTCTGACATTAATTTCTGTAACTTCTTGTTACAGCCAAAATGTAGTGGATTCTATTCCCTTTACACAAAGGGACAATGGGGAGTTGAAAATGACTTTTCCCAGCATTTACTTTAAACACAATTCGACAGATTATGCAATAATGCCTTATAAAGTTGACTCGTGCTTTAAATACATGGCGCTTCATATAAAAGACATACATAGTCTTGTTATTTGGCGTGATAGTTTAGAGATAGAAGAGTTGACGAATAAGCGCATTAAAAAATTAAAGGTGGGTATTAATAAATATACACCGTCAAACAAAATTAATATACACTCGATGGGAAATGAGCAAAAAATTTCGCGACATACCATTAACAGGTTGGTGAGCAATGAGCAAATTCAATATTTATTATCTTTAAATAGTGTGTTTGACATTTCTTCAACTCATTTTCTATGCCAAAAAAAATGCAAAGAGAAAAACAGTGCTAAACGCTTGCCTCATTTGGTGTGGTGTGGTTGGAGATATGGATTTCATTGGAAATAGAAAAAGATGACCAAAAGAACGATAAAATGACTAAACTAATAATAATATCGGTTGTAACAATTCTTATCAGCTGCAAATCAACAAATAAAAAAACAAATAAAATGGAAGAACAAAAAAACGAAACAACAAAAGCAGTTTCAACTAACGACACAACCCCTAAAGTAACAGGAATTGGTGGGATTTTCTTTTTTTCTGACAATCCCAAAGAAACGAGAGAATGGTATCATAAAAACTTGGGGCTTGAAACCAATGATTATGGTTCAACTTTTGAATCGAGAAACGTTAATAGGCCTGACGAGATAAATACGCTTCAATGGAGTCTTTTTAAAAAAGGAAGTGAATACTTTGCGCCTTCAAAAAAGGAATTTATGATTAATTATAGAGTACAAAATATAGAAGGGCTTGTAAATAAACTAAAGG
>CAIXZI010000561.1 GCA_903923915.1 uncultured Bacteroidota bacterium | reverse complement strand
CGCATTCATTACGAACGATACTACAACAAACAAAAGAAATTAAACGCCGTTTAACAAGACTTCTATGCCAAACCATGCAAATATATGTCTGATATTTCAAGGCTTTTAACAGTAGACAAAGGGCGTTAAACGGTTTAATGTTAATTGCTCCAGGGAAGATTTTAATCGCAGGCTCGCATTCATCATCCCTGGGCATAGAACATTTTTTTTAAAATTTTTAACTTGCCATTTTTACCCAGCACGCAAATAATTTCGTTTGGAGTCAACAACTCTTCTGAACGCAAGATTTCCATGATGAAAGACAAATTTGTTAGTCGTGAATAAAAGTCTGTAGTGTCTGCAAAATGTTGTTTAATAAAATTACCCCAGAAGATATTTTTAGCCAAGGGTGTATTTGTATAAAAAACTTCATAAACATCTGTAAATTCATTTTCACCTTGACTGTCATGTTGGCATCTGTATTTGACGTGGATAATTGGGTGATGCGAATACGCTGAAACATTAGCCCAGTACCTAACTTTGATTACTTTTAAACTGATTTTTTCTTTTGGCGCGTTCATGTGTAATTTTTTGTTTGGATCAATTAATTCTATTCCGCAATTGCGACAGCTTCTAGCCACAATGTCGTTTTTTGTTCGGCAGCTTGAGCACTCCCTAAATTCGAAAAAATGTTCACAACGTCGCCCACCAACCAACCCAATACACCTGCGGCCAAACACAGAATTAAGTGTACCGCAATCGTGGCACGGGATAACATAATCAATATCACCTTTAAGCGGCTGAATTGCCGCATTAATAATTGGATCATCAATGTCTCCATGACGTTGTGCGTTCATTGCATAATCTAAAACTAATCCGGACAATTTGCCCGGAAATAATCGTAACACTCGTCCGATGCCTTGGGTGTAGATGACCAGACTTTCGGTAGGGCGCAACCAGCAAACTGTGTCGAAATTAGGAACATCGACGCCAACAAGCAAGGTCGCAACATTGACCAGGTATTTGATCGTTCCGTTGCGCGCCGCATCAAGAATTTTTTTCCTTTGTTCATGTGGTGTATCTCCTGTTATACATGCCGATTTTTCTTGTGGTAAAGCTTTTACACATTCTTCTGCGTGTTTAATTGTGCTGGCAAAAATAAATGCCCCATTACGGCCAGATTCAACAATATTAACAATTTCATAAATAATTTTCTCTGTTAACCTGGATTGTTTGTCAATTATTTTTTGTAATTCATCATGTTTAAATTTACCTTTTTTATCGACACGCAATGAACTCATGTCGAAACTATCAACATTTTTATGCCCAAAAATAGCCGAAACTAAAAAACCCCGCTCAATCAACCAATGAGTTTTTATATTGCAAACTTCTTCTTTAAAAAATTGTTTAGGCCCTACTATGGCTTCACCTTTAAATCTAAAAGGGGTGCCAGTTAAACCTAAAATCCTGTATGAATATTGAAATTGTTGAGCCATAAACCCATAATGATTAAATATTCGCCTGAACATTGTTTTTTCGTCCATTGAAACATTGTGGCATTCATCGACAATAATAAGATTAAATCTTTGCTCACTGATTGGATTTTTGTTTTTAATTCCAATTTCAATTGAATGTGGACTGGCAAATATTACATTTGCAGAATGATTTTTTGATTTTAAACCCGAACAATATATGCCGGGATTGCCGCCCTGTATTTTGTATGTATCATGGTTTTGTTGTATTAATGTGCTGTTCAACGTTAAACATAAAGCTCGATAATTTTTATGTTCTAACCACAACAATATTTCTGCAATAATTACCGATTTACCCGCCCCAACACTAAGAGTTGCTAACAATGGATGAGTATTGTTTTTAAGAGAGGATTTTATTTTGTTAACTACGTCTTGCTGGTAATCCCTTAATATTTTTCGCATATATCCCTATCAATTATGTCCACACAACCTAAATTTGAAAAAAAATCAGTTAAAACTTCGGTTTCTTCTTGACTGCGCAACAAAGTTTTTTCGCTGCTTTTTTTCATATATTGAGATTTTCTTTTAATTCCAGATTCGTCTACAATCTTTCTATTGTAATTCACGCCAGTATTGCCATGTTTTTTAAAACGCACATAATGTTTAGCGCAATATCCTTTACATAAAGCTGGTAAATTGCAATCACTTACATCACAGACATTTTTAGTTTTTGCGGGTTTTGCCAATCTTGCTTTTGGAGCAGTAACAAACGTTGTGTAATGTTGCCTACAATATCCTTTGCATATGACTGGTCGATCACAATCTTGTGCGTTGCAAATTTTAATTTCTTTTGCTGGTTTTGCCAATCTTGCTTTTGGAGCAGAAACAAACGTTTTGTAATGTCGCTTACAATATCCTTTGCATGTG
>CAIXZI010000560.1 GCA_903923915.1 uncultured Bacteroidota bacterium | reverse complement strand
CGGCAAAAAATACGCACGAAGCTAAAAACATATATAATACACTTTTTTTCACCTTTATTTATATATAATTAGTACATATATAAGCACAAAAAAACCGCAATTTCTTGCTATTTGACAATTTTATATTATCTTTGTAATGCGATATTGCAATTTTTTAAAAATTAAACAAAATGAATTTAATTGTAAAAATTAATCAAAAAGGTTCTGATTATCACTTTGCTATTTATAGCGACAAAAAGAAAAAATATTTCAGAACGGAAACTAACACAAAAACAGACAAAGAAATGTATCAAACAGATTTTGCTGGTTGGGTTGATATGGATGAGGCTACAACATTTAGAACCGAAGAATCGGCTAAAAAGTCGAGAGATTATATAACTAAACTCGGTTTATAATTATGCAAACGCTATCTGTAACAGAATATGCAAAATCGCTTGGGGTAACACGTCAGGCGGTTTTGTTACAGATAAAAGAAAAAAGACTTGCCAAAGGAGTAACTTGTAAAAAGATTGGTAATACTTATTCTTTATCTGTGCGAGGGCAAAAAACAAATAAAAAATGATTAAGGCACAATGCTTATTAGTTGCTTCGGGCATTGCTACTAACTAATTAAGCCAAACCCTTTTAACAAAAGTACGCGTTTGTTTGTTGTATAAATTGAAGTAAATCGATCCTGGCAGCTTGCGCCGGCAAAATTCACTAAAATTATTTTCGTTATTTACGTTTCGATATTTGAATGGCAATTTTTTCGTGAACGGCGAAAAGAAAACAATGGCGGTGAAAAGCTGTTTACTCATAATTTATAATTTAATGTATTAATTGCAGCTCTAATTATTTCTTCACATAATAAATTGGGAATTTTGCTTCTTTCATATTTATTAGAAATACTTTCAATTCCTTTATGTGATCCTCTTGGGCACTTTATATGATGACAATTTTTATTTGAATTAAAACAAACCTGTTTTGGCTGCCATCCTGTTGGGTTGAAAATATTTCGGCAATTATTTGTCCATATGTCAGTAGGTTTTGCAATGGGATAATTATAACGGCAATACCAAACCGTTTTCCTTTCCAATCCTCTCATAAATGGCATTTTTCTAAGCATTCCTCTTGGGTTTTCTATTGTATAAATTAATTTAGGATTAATGCTTAAATAGTATTTAATTAATTCTAAACAATGTATTATGACATTGTCGCATTTTTTTGCGTATTCTGTTTTAGGAATTACTCCATTTCTATGTTTAGATAGTGCCATGACTGAATATGTTGTACAATCCGGTGACATATGAATAAAATCCGGAACAAACGGTATATCGTTTGGCTGTAAAAATTCTATATCAATTGATAAATCAATATTTTCAAACTTTTGCCAATCAACCGAAAAAACCTTGCATCCTAATTTTTCAGCAGCCTTGCCAATGCTTCTCGATCCTGCAAATAATTCCAATACTTTTATCATTTTTAATAAATTTTTTGTTGCAATGTCATAATCTTTGTTATATTTGTGTTGAAAAAAAGTGATCTGCGCTTAATTGTTGCAATCATTTCTACTAACGGCGGTTTTAACTGCCGTTTTTCTTTTTGTACTTTTCTTTTATTTCCTGTTCGCTGGATTTTTGGTAATTATATTCGTGATAACTGCCGTTCATATACTTTATACTTATTGGATCGAAATCTTCATCAGAACGCATGAATTTACTAGATAAAGTAAAACATTGCTGGTCTTTATCTTTTTCAATTAATAAGGTGCTTTGAGCATAACGATCTGCCATAGAACCCAGATGGCCTAATGTTTGATTATCCTTTTTGCCCAAATGAATTACTGTAATCACAAGGCAATTGTATT
>CAIXZI010000559.1 GCA_903923915.1 uncultured Bacteroidota bacterium | reverse complement strand
GATTCCATTTGCTACGCATGTGACCAAAATGTGCACCTACTTCTAATAATTCGTTAAACGATGTTATTGCCATGTTTTTATTTGATTGTATATATAATGATTAACGTTTGCTGAATTGGAAACGACGACGAGCACCTGCACGACCGAATTTTTTACGCTCAACCATACGTCTGTCGCGGGTTAGCAAATTATCAGGGCGCATTGCTGCACGTAACTCAGGATTTTCTTCTACTAAAGCTTTAGCAATTGCTAAACGAATAGCTTGTGCCTGACCAGTAGTACCACCACCCTGTACATTAATTTTAATATCATAATCATTACGCAGATTAGCTGCTACTAATGATTGCTGAACGTAAAACTGTAATGTATCAGTTGCAAAATATTCTTTGTAATCGCGGCCATTAATTACGATTTCGCCAGTACCTTTTGTTACAAAAGCGCGGGCTACCGATGTTTTTCTTCTTCCTGAAGTGCTGATTTGTTCCATGTATATTATTAAGCTATAATAGTATTAATATCTAATTTAACCGGTTGTTGTGCTTCGTGTTTATGCTCGGTACCTGCGTAAATAAATACGTTGGTATTTTGCACACGTCCTAAACTATTTTTAGGTAACATACCATGTATAGCTAAACGTAATATTTCGGTTGGTTTACGTTTTAATAACTCTTTTGGAGTTGCAAAACGTTGTCCGCCCGGATATCCGGTGTAGCGAATGTATTCTTTATCTTCGGTTTTTTTACCGGTAAATCTTACTTTATCGGCATTGATGATAATTACGTTATCTCCACAATCTACATTGGGAGTAAAAGAAGCTTTGTTTTTGCCTCTTAAAATATAAGCAACTTTAGACGCTAAACGACCAACTACTTGGTCTTGAGCATCTACTAAATGCCACTTTTTTTGAATTGTTGCCGCATTGGCAAAATCTGTTTTGTAACTAATTGAATCCACTTTTCTTTGTTTTAAATCCCTTTTAAGGGGTGCAAAGATAGGTTTAAAATTTATAATTCAAAATTAAAAATTAAAAAAATTGCTTTTTTATTGAACAGATATGATATTTTTAGATGTGAGAATGTTTTTAGCCACAAATTACGTAAAATTAACGTCAATTAAAAGCCGACTTTCATCGGCTCTTTTAATATCATCATTCCTAATCTCATCTTTACTTAGCAATAACCACCCTTTTATTTACAACACTTTCATTACTTATAATACTAATATTATAAATGCCGTTTGGTAAACTGCTTAAATCAATATTGGTTTTACCATTTATTGTTTGCGTTAAAACCATTCTACCATTTACATCATAAATATATAAAGTTTGTTTTGTAATGGCACTTGTTTCAATTACAAAATTACCGTTGCTTGGGTTTGGGTAAACTGTTACCTGTTTATTGCTACTTGTTAACTGATTAATGCCTGTTGCACTATTTATAACATTTACAGTAACCATACTATTATTTGCTAAACGATAAATAGTATCATTTTGACAGTATTGAGCGGTATCTCCGCAGGCATTATAAACAGTAAGGCATATATTATACCATCCGGCAGAATCGTACGTATGGCTTGGATAAAGACCTATAGAAGTGCTATCATCTCCCCAATACCATTTGGCGTTTACAACATTGGCAGAATAAGAAGGATATGCACTCCAATTATGAGGCGTAGCATTTTGGGTTAATGTATAAGTTACTGAGGGTATTGAGAGACAAGTATCTACTCTTCTTATTCTATTATTATTATAGTCTGCAATATAAAAATAGCCAGCAGCATCAATAGTTATACCGTTTACAGCGCTTAATGTAGCTGCTGTTGCAAGTCCACCATCTCCACTAAAACTAGACATTCCATTTCCTCCAATTACGGTACTTATAATTCCACTTGTATCAACCTTTCTTATTACAGCGTTGTATGTATCTGCTATATATAGATTACCTATCTTATCAAAAATTACTCCGTATGGATTGTTTAAGCCAGCAACAGTAGCTAAACCTCCATCCCCTGTATAACAGCAGTTATATAAACCCACCCCTAAGCCATTTCCGGCAATAGTTGTAATAATACCAAGTGCATCTACTTTACGTATGCGATTATTATGTGTGTCCGAAATATACAAATTACCCAAAGTATCAACAGATATGCCATTAGGTAGCCAAAGCTGTGCATTTACGGCAGGACCTCCATCTCCACTATAGCCTGCGGTATCATTTCCTGCAACTGTTGTTATAATACCAGCTGTATTTACTTTTCTAATACAATGATTCCCTGCATCCGCAATATATAAATTACCAAAAATATCTATGGCAATTCCATACGGATTGTAAAGTGATGCAGATGTAGCTTGTCCCCCATCCCCACTAAAACAGCCAGTTCCAACACTTGCGTTACACCCATTACCTGCTACAGTGCTAATAATTCCTGATGT
>CAIXZI010000558.1 GCA_903923915.1 uncultured Bacteroidota bacterium | reverse complement strand
TCCCTTCTATTTTAGTTATGTCCTGTAAACCCTTATAGGTCGGGATAAAAGAATAAGGGGCTACCAAATCTATACCCACTTTTTTATCCTTCAAATAGCGATACAAAAAATCGCAAAGAAAAAATCAGTTTACTAAAGTGTGTGCAGATGGATTTTATTTTTTGGCATCTGTTTTTGTTTTTTGAAAACCATGCCAAAAAATAAAATGAAGGGCTAGGAGTTTTAGGAAGCGGTTTTTTCTTTTCCGATTTTGTGCGAAGGAAAGCGTAAACAAAAAAGGTGCGATGAAAGAATATAAACAAAAGATAAGCAAGGTTCTTGCTCCGCAAATTAACCTTCTTATCTTTTGTTTATATAGCGTAGTGAAGAATAAATTTTGGCGTGCGTTTTTGCATCCTTGTAAAACCATGCCAAAGTTTATTCCGTGCGAAATGCGCGTGGCATTTTCTTTTGTTTTAAATACGCTGGAGCGAAGAAAGCCACAATAATTTTTGAACAATCCAGTTACCCTTTTTGCTATTGCCTAATTTTACACAAACAAAAAAGCAGAAAACATGAAGACTAAATTTTTCCTGTACGCCCGTAAATCTTCCGAACCTGATGATAGACAAACCATGTCTATCGAGGCACAACTATATGAACTTACCGAACTGGCGAACAGGGAAAAATTAACCATCGCAGAAACCTTTATAGAAAGCAAAAGTGCAAAAACGCCCGGGCGAAAAGTCTTTGCCAAAATGATAGAAAAAATCCATGCAAGCAAAGAAGCCATCGGCATACTTGCATGGCATCCCGATAGATTGGCAAGGAACTCTATCGACGGCGGACAAATTATCTATTTGATTGATACCCTAAAAATTTCTGCGCTTCGTTTTCCTACTTTTTGGTTTGAACCAACACCCCAAGGATTGTTTATGCTGCAAGTGGCTTTCGGGCAAAGTAAATATTACTCGGACAATCTTTCTGAAAATATCAAAAGAGGAATACGACAAAAACTAAGACGAGGCGAGTATGGGCAAATAGCTCCCATCGGGTACATCAATAATTCAACTACAAAAAATATTGAACCCGATCCTGTAAAGTCAAAAGTTATCCAACGGATATATAAAGAGTTTGCAGAAGGCAAACACTCTATTGAAAGCGCGCGGCACCGTCTTAGTTTTTTTGGTATTCTTGGGAAATCCGGCAAACCTATATGTCATTCCGTAATGCATTTTGTACTGACTAATCCTCTTTACACCGGTATCATAGTTTCCAAAGGAGAAAGCTACGAGGGCAAGTTTCAGCCATTAGTAAACAGAGCAACCTTTGAAGCAGTTCAGGCAAAACTAAAAGAAGCATCCAAATCAAAAAAACTAAAACGTCAACATCACTTTGCGGCATCAGGTCTTTTAAAGTGCGGTGAATGCGGTTGTTCCATATCAGCCCAGTTTGCCAAAGGAAACGGCGGAACATACCGCTATTACCGATGCACTAAAAAGCGTGGCAAATGCTCGCAAAGTTATTTACGTGAAGATTTGATGCAGGCACAATTAACAGAAGTGCTTCAAATGGTTAGCTTGCCTGATGGATGGGCTCATAAGATGCTTGCCCAAGTAGATGTATGGCAAATGGAAGAACAAAAGGGTATTATTGCCTTTGCCCAAAGTGTAGAAGTCAAGCTCAAAGAAACAGAACTACGGCTTGACAAACTCATCAACGCTTTTTTGGATGAAACCATAGAAAAATCAGTTTACCTTCAAAAGAAAGATGAACTGATAAAACTGAAAATGGAGCTCATCCAAAAAAAGTCCGATTTTGGGCAAAAAGGCAAACTTTGGGTCGAACCATTGCGCCACTGGCTGGACACCCTACAAAATGCAGAAAAGATAATTTCTACGCCGGATTTTTCAAAAATAAAACCATTTTTAGAAATGATTGGAACGAACCGCTATTTGAAGGATAAAAAAGTGGGTATAGATTTGGTAGCCCCTTATTCTTTTATCCCGACCTATAAGGGTTTACAGGACATAACTAAAATAGAAGGGATTAAAAATAAAACAGTTGAAGCGCAAAAAAAAGAAAGACTCCCTGCGTGGATGTCCACGAACGGAGCGAACTTGAGCGAAGATGGCCAAGCAGGGTGGCTTGTGCAAAATCGCAGCGAATGTTGGCGTTCGTGGTGCATTTTCTTTGCTTCGTTTCTTTGGGCAAGCAAAGAAATGAAGATAAAAAATTCAATTATTTTCTTTTCACAAAAACTTAATTTGTGTAACTAAGGTTATTTCTATCTTTGCGCCGTAATGCAGTTTGAAGTAAGCTCAGAATTAATAGATGAAATAAAATCATTGGTTGAAAACCATGACAATGCCCGCATTCAAGCATTGTTGATTGATTTATTTCCGGCTGATATAGCTGAAACACTTGACAGGCTTGATTTTGAAGAAGCCCAGTATATTTACGAATTACTGGACGAAGAAACCTCATCAGCCGTTTTAATTGAACTTAAAGAAGAATTACGCGAAGAATTATTAGCCTCTTTTTCCAGTAAAGAAATTGCCGAAGAGATTGACAATCTTGACTCTGATGATGCAGCCGATGTTATCAATGAATTACCCGAAGACAGGCAAACAGAGGTTCTCTCGCACATAGAAGACATTGAACAGGCCGGTGATATTGCCGACCTCCTTTCGTTTGAAGAAGATACTGCAGGCTCTTTAATGGCCAAGGAGTTGGTACGCGTTAATCATTTGGATAGCGTAACTGCCTGTATTGATGAGATACGTAAGCAGGCCGAAAGCGTAGATGTGCTTTACGCCGTTTATGTGGTTGACGATAAAGAAAGATTGGTAGGCATGCTTTCTCTTAAAAAATTACTGATTGCACAGCCAAATACCCGAATAGAAGAAATTTACGACAAAGATATTATACAGGTAACCACAGCTACACATACTGCTGACGTTGCCGAAATAATGCAAAAATACGATTTGGTTGTAGTTCCAGTTGTAGACACAGTTGGTCGCCTTGTAGGACGCATTACGATTGATGATGTGGTGGATGTAATACGCGAAGAAGAAACCGACGAAGCGCATAAAATGGCGGGTATCGAAACTTTTGATGAGCCATACATGAGCATGTCTTTTATCAACATGATTAAAAAACGTGCGGGTTGGTTGGTTATACTTTTTTTAGGCGAAACACTTACCGCTACTGCCATGAGCTTTTTTGAAGACCAGTTGGCAAAAGCAGTTATACTTGCTTTGTTTGTTCCGTTAATTATTTCAAGTGGCGGTAACACAGGTTCGCAAGCATCTACTCTTATTATACGTGCCATGGCTTTGGGCGAAATTACCTTTAGAGATTGGTGGCGTATCTTTAAAAAAGAATTAGCTGTTGGCTTAACACTTGGGCTTTTGTTAGGATTGGTAGGCTTTTTGCGTGTTGCGCTTTGGTCTTCGTTCTCAACTATTTATGGGCCACATTGGATGCTGATTGGCATAACCGTTGGTATAACCCTTGTGGGCGTTGTATTATGGGGTAATTTAGCAGGCTCATTATTACCTGTATTATTAAAACGTGTAAAGTTAGATCCCGCGGTTTGTTCTGCTCCTTTTGTTGCTACGCTGGTTGATGTTACCGGCTTAGTAATTTATTTTACGGCTGCCACTATCATCCTAAGAGGCATTTTACTTTAATAGATTAACAACCCCTGTTTGAAAACTTTGTTCTGCACAAATGCTTAATGGCTTATGCATCATGTAACTTAGTGTATGAAAACTATCAAAAAAATAGAAAACAACAAAACACTACGTGTTATAGTTGGTATACTTTCTATAACGCTTATAGTTGTGCAATTGTATCTTATGTGAAAGAGGGATAAAAAATCCTTCATTCGACCTCTTAAAATTAAAATAGAAATTCAAGCAAGCGAAGCAAAAGATTTCAAGCTGTTTGAGCACAGCGAGTTCTTGAAATCTGCGAAGTGTTGCGTAGAATTGCATTTTAATTTTAAGCAGTCTTGATTTTTTCGTTCTTTTTTATCAAGAAAAAAGAACACATAAAACTACCTTAAATGCTTACCTTTAAGCCTTTAAATCTTATTCATGGAAAGCATCAGGCAAAGCAAAGTAGGCAAATTAGTACAAAAAGAATTAGCTGAAATTTTCAGAAGCGAAGCACGCAACCTTTTTGGTGGTGCATTTATTACCGTTACCGTAGTGCGCCTTACACCCGATATGGGCTTGGCAAAAGTTTATCTAAGCATCATGGATAAAAACAAAGAAACTATTTTAAAAATGGTTACCGAACATGCAAGCGAAATTCGTTATCGCTTGGGTAATTTGGTAGGTAAGCAATTGCGCATAGTACCTTCTTTGGTTTTTTATATTGATGATTCTCTTGATTATGCTATGAAAATAGAAGACCTTCTAAAAAAATAATATTGAACGTTGCGCTTTACATAGCACGCAGGTATTTTGTAGCAAAAAAATCAACCAATGCTATTACTGTTATTAGTTGGATTTCTGTTTTAGCAATAGCGGTAGGCACCAGTGCACTCATTATTATTCTTTCGGGTATGAACGGTTTAACCGGACTCGTTCAAACTTTATATAACTCCTTTAATCCTGATGTAAAAATTACTGCCGTAAGCGGAAAGGTTTTTATTGCAGACAACACATTAATTGCCAAAATAAAAAATGTAAACGGAGTAGCGTATCTAAGCAAAACATTAGACGATAACATGCTGCTTAAATTTAATGATCAATTACAAATAACACACATAAAAGGCGTTGATGAAAATTTTACAAACGTCACTCGTTTTGATACCTTAGTTGTTGAAGGCAATTATCTTTCGGTACAAAAAAACAACCAGCTTGTTTTAGGCAAAGGTGTTGCGTACCGTTTAGGCGTAAGTTTAAATAATCTTTTTACACCCGTTAGTGTGTATTGCCCTAAACGCGGCACCTCATCAAGCATAAACCCCGAAGATGCTTTTAATGAAGAAAAATGCAACACCACAGGATTTTTTTCTATTAACGATGATTTTGATTTTACCTATGGCCTAATGAATTACGAAACTGCACGCAGCTTATTAGAATATCCGGCTAACAGCGTTACTGCTTTTGAAATTGGATTGAAACCCAATGCAGATGTGGATGCGGTAAAAAATGAAATTCAAAAAATTGCCGGAAATAAATTTGTAATAAAAAATAAGTACGAGCAAAACGATGTGCTTTTTAAAACCTTAAAAACCGAAAAACTTTGGACGTTCATCATTCTTGCCTTTGTATTATTAATTGCAACCTTTAATATTATTGGCGCATTAACCATGCTCATTATCGAAAAGAAAAAAGATGTGCAAACACTTTCTGCTATGGGCGCTGATGTTGGTTTAATCCGTAAAATATTTATGACCGAAGGATTGATGATTATTTTTATTGGCGCAACTATAGGGATTTTAATTGGCTATGTTTTATGCTTATTGCAACAATACTATGGCTTTGTAAAATTTGAAGAAGGTTATATTGTAAACGCTTACCCAATCGAAGTTCGTTTTAGCGATTTTGTTCTAATTATGGCTACCGTTTTATGTACAGGTTTTATTGCTGCTATTTATCCTATTCGGGTTTTTACAAAACAGGGGTTGAGTGTGGAGTAGTGCCTCTTTTATTAATCTAAACTGTATTATTTTTCACTAACTTTGGAATATGAATTTAACGGATAAAACCAAATATAAATCTGATTTCAAAAAAGAGCTTGATAAATTTTCTAACAAACTAGAAAAATATGTTTCTACTGATAATGGAGATTGGACAATTAAAGGTTTTATAGACGTTTATAAAAACATTTACACCATTTCTTCCGATACAAAAATTGTTTCAAAAATACTTGAAATACACATCTTTCCTCAAATATTGCAATTCGCTGATAGTATTGGTTACAAAATTCTACTTGCTGAAAAGCAAAATTGGTATCCTGACTTAACTTTTGTGCATAAGAATAATGACGAAGTAAAATTTGCTCTCGACATTAAAACAACTTTTCGTAGAAATCATAAAACTGCCGGGTTTACTTTAGGAAGTCATGG
>CAIXZI010000557.1 GCA_903923915.1 uncultured Bacteroidota bacterium | reverse complement strand
TTACTAAAATTTAGAACTATGCAAAGTGATGCCGACAAAAAAGGTTTGCTTACTGTGGGAAGTCGTGATAGCAGGGTTACACGCATAGGTTATTTTTTGAGGAAATATAAATTGGACGAGTTGCCTCAACTTTTTAATGTGTTTTTTGGAAGCATGAGTTTGGTTGGCCCACGGCCTGAGGTGCGTAAGTATGTTAATATGTATAACGACGAACAAAAAAAAGTACTTGCCGTAAAACCTGGCATTACAGATTATGCATCAATAGAATATTCAAACGAAAATGAAATTTTAGCAAAGGCAGCAAACCCAGAACAGATTTACATTACAGAGATAATGCCACATAAACTTTCCCTCAACTTAAAATACATTAGTGAGAAGGGTTTTACTACCGACTTAAAAATCATCTTTAAAACAATTGCAAAGATTATTTCCTAAACTTGCTTAAAACAAAAAATCCCGAGTATTACCTCAGGATTTTCTATCAAATTATTTTATTAGCTATTATGCTTCAGCTGCCGGAGTTGCTTCTTCTGCAGAAGCTTCAGGTGCTGCTGCTTCAGCAACAGGAGGAGCTACTTTAGCTGCAACCTTAGCTGCTTTTGCGGCTTTAGCTGCTTTTTCAACTTCTAATTTTTTTGCTTCAGCTGATTTTTTACCTGTAGATAAATTATCTTTTTTAGCATTTACTTTAGCATCTTTTTCTTGCAACCAAGCAGCAAATTTCTTTTCTACTTGCTCTTCAGTTAAAGCGCCTTTTTTAACCCCATCTAAAAGATGTTTTTTCAACAAAACGCCTTTGTAAGACAAAATTGCATTACAAGTGTTTGTAGGAACAGCACCGTCTTGAAGCCATTTCAAAGTACTTTCAAAGTCGATATCAACTGTTGCTGGGTTAGTATTTGGGTTGTAAACCCCTAATTTTTCAATGAACGCCCCATCTCGTGGAGCTCTGCTGTCTGCAACAACCACGTGAAAAAACACTCTGTCTTTTTTCCCATGACGTTGTAGTCTGATTTTTACTGCCATTTTATTTTTTTTAAATTTTAAGGATTGCGAAGATACAACTTTTTTTAATCCAACAACACTATTTTAGCGGTTTTTTGCCCTAATTACAAAGAAAACCACTTCTCAATAACATCGGCCAAGCGGTTACTGTAGCCCCCTTCGTTATCGTACCAGCCAATAATCTTCACCATATTGCCCACAACAGCTGTAAACTCGGCATCTAAAATGCAGGAATGTGGATTTCCAACAATATCGCTTGATACGATAGGATCTTCGGTGTATTCTAAAATTCCTTTTAACTCTTGTTGCGCAGCACGCTTAAACTCTGCATTAATTTCTGAAGGCTCAGCATGACGCTCTAAAATACAGGTAATATCTGTTAAAGAGCCATCTGGCACGGGTACACGAATGCCGCATCCACCAACTTTACCTTCTAATTCAGGAAAAATTTTGGTAGTTGCTTTAGCTGCTCCGGTTGAGGTTGGCACTATATTTAGAGCTGCAGCACGGGCACGGCGTAAATCCTTATGTGGTGCATCGTGCAAGCGTTGGTCGCCGGTATAAGAGTGTACTGTAGATATATAAACATCTTCAATGCCCCATTTTAAAAGTACTTTTATCATAGGCGCAGCGCAGTTGGTGGTGCAAGATGCGTTAGAAATAATAATATCATCTTTTGAAAGAACACTATCATTAACGCCCATTACAATGGTTTTAATA
>CAIXZI010000556.1 GCA_903923915.1 uncultured Bacteroidota bacterium | reverse complement strand
CACTTAGTTTTTTAAATTACATAGTATTGGGAAAAGACTTTAATTTGATAGGCGAGGTATTAGATGAAATGGATAAAAAATGGATAGAAACTTTTCAGCAAGGTATAGAATTGGGATATAATAATGATTGGATGGAAATTGGTATTGGTGCATATAACCCTGAAACACGTGAACTGCAATATGCCGGAGCATTTAGCAAGCTAAGTTATATTGTACAGGATGAATTGATTGAATTGGTTGGAAATAAATACCCGATAGGTGGCTGGCAATTAGAAAAAGAAAGAACCTATAAAACGCATCAACTCATTTTACCTCAAAACACTACACTCTATCTTTCTTCGGATGGATTTAAAGACCAATTTGGATACGAAAGTGGCAAGCGTTATGGAAGTAAACGATTAAAAAACTTATTAAAAAAAGCATCAAAATTTCATGTGTCAGAACAAATGAAATTAATAGAAAGAGAATTTACCGCCTGGAAGAGTATGGAAGAGCAAACCGATGATGTGTGTTTAATGGGTATTAAACTATAAATAGCTAAGCAGCTGTTAATGTATAACCAACCCCTTTAATTGTTTTTATTACCTCTCCGCCTAATTCTTTTCTTATTTTACTAATAAATACATCAATATTGTGGTCTTTATCTTCGCTGTCATTTCCCCATACTAAATTGGTTATTTCTATTCTGGTAAATATTTTTTTTGGATTTGAGTACAACAAGTTTAAAATCTCAAACTCTTTTCGAGGTAATTCAATTTTTTTCGAATCAAGATATACTAAATGCTCTTCTATATTAATGAGTAAATTAGTTTTTATATCAACTATTTTTGGATTGCTTACTTTTATTTTTCTGCTCATTAAAGCTTTAATTCTAGCTATTACTATAAAATGATTTAAGGGCTTAAGTATGTAGTCGTCGGCTCCTGAATCAAAAACAATAGTCTGCACATAGTCTTCAGGTCGTTCTCCAATAACAATAATATAAGGTTGGTATATGTTTTCAGTCTTTCTTATTTCTTGACAAACAGTTATTGCGTCAGCATCTTCAATTTCTAAATCAGCAATCAGCAAGTCAATCTTATGGATAATCAGCAATTCAAATATTGCTTTTTTAGATGTTGTTAAAATCACATCATAGCCATTACTTATAAGTTTTTTTTTCATACTTAAAGCTTCACTCTCACGTGTAATGGCAAGTAAAATTAAATTGTTTTTATCCATACCTTTTTTAATTGTTTATAAAACAGTTAATTTTAGGCGGTTTCAGACAGTTTATCTTTTAAAAAAGAATGGTAGATAAACTCTGTTTAGGGTATTCGCATACAGGTTCAAAATTAATATATATCCTAGTGATAGCGTATTAAGTTTTGGTTAAGATTTATTTTTCAACTTTTTTATCAGAAGAAACTAATGCGTATTCTTTAGTAAATTTATCTATATAACAATTTGGTTTAAGGGTATAAACGCCTTTGTATTTACTCTCAAAAAAAACAGCAACATCCCAGGTGCCGGTATCTTTTTTATAGGCAGTAATTCTGCTAATTATTTTAATTTTCCCTTTTTGGGTATGCTTTACTTCTTTTCCAATAAAATCATAAAACGTAGCCGCTTTATGAATCGCGTAATCTAAGGTCATTTTAAACAAATTGAATTAAACATCCATTAGTCTAAACGCGGTTAAGAGAGACCTCTCCATAGGATGTTCACCATTAGACGCAGCGAAAATAATTTGAATTATTTACTTTCAATGTTAAGTTTTTATTATAAAAATCTAGGCTTTACATTTTAGTAACAATAACTTAAAAAGAGTGTAACATACAAATGCTTGTTGCGCTTTAACTTCACTATAATTATTTAATAGGCT
>CAIXZI010000555.1 GCA_903923915.1 uncultured Bacteroidota bacterium | reverse complement strand
TATATTTGAGAATGGAAAGATTTATAGAAAAAGCACTAAAAAGACAGAAAGAAAAGAAGCAATAAAGTTTGCTGAAGAATACTTTTTGGAGCTTAAAGGAAAGCAAATAAACAAATTACCACTTACACAAAAAAGTGGATTTGAGGTTTGTGCGTATGGATTGCTAAAGGAAAACAAGACAAGAGTATTAAGAAAAGAGATTGTTGAGAGCAAGATAAAGCACGACGAAGCAAGATTAAAAAAAGATATATTGCCTTACTTTAAGCACTTTCAAGTTGGCGATATAGATTACAAAGCTATAAATGGCTACATTGACTATTTGATAAAAGATAGAAAAGAAAAAAAGGTTAGTGGAAGCACATTAAAAATTCATCTATCCCATATCAAAACAATACTTGGGTATGCACAGAGAATGGGAGTCACACAAGCACTTCCAGCTTTTCCAAAAATAAAGACTGTTGACACAGCAAGAAGTTGGTTTAGTAAAGCTGAATACAGCAAGCTACACAACACAGCAAGAACACATATTGGTGAGAAGTTTGAAATAGAAGCTAAAAGTGGTGAAGTTATAAGAACAATGGTTTTGACAAAAGAGTTGTATGACTTGATTTTGTTTATGACAAATACATTCATTCGCCCAACTGACATTAGAGTGCTGAAGCATAAACATATTGCTATTGTTAAAAGTGATGAAGTTTATTTGCGTCTAACTCATCCACCAACAAAAAAACACGCAAATCCCGTTGTATCAATGCCTAAAGCTATTGAGGTTTATAACGAAATAGTAGAAAGACAGAAGAAGGAAGGATTTGGTAAGGCAGAAGACTTTGTGTTTCAACCACAGCATAAAGAAAATAGAGATTACGCAATACAACAATTGCATAGACAATTTGAATATGTATTGCAACTAACAAATCTAAAAACTAATGGTGCTGGAGAAAAGAGAACGCTATACAGTTTAAGACACACAGCAATTATGTTTAGATTGATTGACTCGCAAGGCTTAGATTTATTGACTTTGGCAAGGAATGCAAGAACAAGTGTGGAAATGATTGATAGATTTTATGCTAAGCACTTGTTAGCAGAAATGAACATAGAAAAATTACAATCACATCGTTCGTTAACAAAAACAGAGAGAAATGAGGAAATTAAAAGTAGGGTAAAGAGCAATTGAGTAAAATATTTACAGCAATGCCACTATAGTTAAGTGATATAACAGTTGATTCGTAATCATCAGTCACAAGTTTGATTCTTGTTAGTGGCACCACTAAATTATTTGTTCATTCTTATACAAGCTACTTAACATTTCTTTTTTAATTCTAAAGCCACTACCGTGGTCGTGGGACTTGCCATAAGTTTTAGTATTAAGAGGATTTTTGTAAGCACCAATCCTAATGTCAAACATAATTGAGCCATTAGTTATATGCGTTAGAAGCCTATCAAGCGTTAAGCCATAGTAGAGCTTGCAAGAATGGAATGTAAAGTGTTCTTGTGCATCTATTTTTCTAACATCAGCTTGTATAAAAGCTAAGTTATCTAATTTGGTAAGACATATATTGCTTAATATGTCATAAGTCCAATATATATCTTGTTCAACAATTTCATTGTTGTCCATTCTTTTAACAAGTAGATAAAGTTTTTTTTCTTCATCATTTCTTTGTAGCTTATACGAAAAACCAGCTATGTGTGTGTTCCATCTATTCTCAAAAATAGATGTATGTAAAACCTTAATGTCAGCAAAGTGACTATCGTTGCTTCCATAAGTCTGTCGTAGCTTATTGTTAACAGCACGAGGAGAAGTTGGTGCTTTCGTAAAAAGCGTCACATAGCTATCACTTAATGCACGCTGTGATTTGATTTCAAATCCGTGTAAGTCTGGTGCGTCTATGTTGTTTTC
>CAIXZI010000554.1 GCA_903923915.1 uncultured Bacteroidota bacterium | reverse complement strand
TAAAAAAAACATTTTTTTGTTAAGCTTTATTGTTACTAGCATTTTTGCAAGTGCTCAAGTAAAGACATATAAATATGCTTCAGAATCTTTTAATGAAGCAACTATTGCTCAAATTTTAGATGCTTCTAAAAAAAGCGGCACGCAAAATTGGGAGCTAGAAAAATTAAAACAAAACCTTTTTCAACGTTTAGAACAGCAAAAGAAATTTGGAGCCAATCAAAAAAATATAGCAACTCCTCCGCAAGTTATGGCAGCTTGTAACAATGTTGATTTTGAAAATGGCACAACCAGTGGTTGGGCTTTATATAGTGGAAATATTAACGGAGTAACTTTGCCCTGCAATACTTGTGCTGCGACGGCAGGTGCATTAGCTACTATTACTACGGCCACAACTTCAGGAGCAACGTGGACTAACGGGATTGATAATTGTAGTGGACAACCTGTTGTGGCACCAAATGGCGGTATTCATTCTCTTTGCCTTAGTGATAATTCAGCCGGAGGAAAAATAGAAGAAATACAGCAAACTTTTGCTGTTGGTGCGAGTAACAGCGTTTTTTCATATCAATACTTAGCTGTTTTAGAAGATGGTGCGCATGCCCCAACAGACCAACCCTACTTTTTTAGTCAGGTATTAGATGGTAGTGGTAATGCTATACCTTGCACAAAGGTTATGCAAAGTGCTGCAGCTTCTCTTCCTGGGTGGACAGCAAGTTCAAACTGCGCAGCTACTAATTATAAAGGTTGGGTAACCGTTATGCTTGATTTAACTGCTTATATAGGGCAAAATGTTACTGTTCAGTTTATTGTTAGTGATTGTAACCAAGGCGGTCATTATGGATACTGTTATATTGACGCAAGTTGTAATTCAACAATAAGCGGTCAAATTACAGCTTCTAACCCATTATGTGCTGGCGGCAGCACTACATTACAAGGTCCTCCAGGTTATACCACTTATAATTGGGCAGGTCCGGTAACAGGTAATAATCAAAATTTAATAACAAGCACGCCGGGTAATTATACCTTAACAGTATTGTCTGCTCAAGGTTGCCCATCACCCACATTGTATTATAATTTACCGCAAACAACTACAGTTGCTCCTATAGTTAGTATTCAAACATTAAAAGATTCTTTATGTAGAGGCGCATCTACTGTTTTAATTGCAAGCGGAGCAAATACTTATACATGGAGTAATAATGCAACAAATGATTCTATTTCTGTAGCCCCTTTAATTAACACCAATTATACAGTAATCGGAAAAGACACTATAACAGGTTGTGCAAGTTCAGCAAATCAATCTATATATATAAAAGGAGTTACTATACAGGCTATTAATAACCCTATTTGCATTGGAACAACAGCAACACTAACGGCTACCGGGGCAAGTACATATACTTGGAGTAGCAATGCGGGTGGTGCAACAACAAATACGGTGGCGGTATCGCCAATTAGTAATACTAATTATGCAGTAACAGGTACTGATACCATTCTGGGTTGTTCAAGTACAGCAACTATAACGGTTAATTTACCAACTAATGTTACTATACATAATTCAAAAGATTCTATATGTAACGGTAATTCAGTTACTTTAACTGCAAGTGGAGCAAGTACCTATACTTGGGATAATGGAGCAACTACAGTAAACATCACTGTTACACCAACGGTTACAACCACTTATACAGTCATAACTTCAGGGGCATGTTTAAATACAGCTACAACCACAATCAAAGTATTGCCTATACCAAGTGTAACAATAATTACAACTCATTTATGCCAACTGTCAAC
>CAIXZI010000553.1 GCA_903923915.1 uncultured Bacteroidota bacterium | reverse complement strand
GTACTTTCTAATACAACATCAACATCCAGTTCTTTCCAAGATAATTTGGCAGGGTCGGCACTTGCTGTAATGCGTATTTTTTGATTGTTGATAATCATGTAATCACCTTCGATGGAAATAGTTCCATCAAACCTACCATGTACAGAATCATATTTTAATAAATGTGCAAGGGTTTTACTATCAGTTAAATCGTTAATGGCTACAATCTGTATGTTGGGGCGGTTAATCGCAGCGCGTAAAAAAACTCTTCCTATCCTGCCAAAACCGTTAATGGCTACTTTTACTTTTTTCATATTCTATTTATTTGGTTACAAAGTTCAATATTTGTTTCAACAAAAAGCAAACATTCTATATAAAAATAGCTAAAAATGCTGAAGTTTGCACAATTTAATTTTTAGCCTGTATGCAACTTAAATATCAAAACAAAGCCAAAGCTATTTTACTGTTAGAAGACGGAAAATATTTTGAAGGAAAAGCGGCCGGTGCCATTGGGACTACTACCGGAGAAATTTGTTTTAATACAGGAATGACGGGCTATCAGGAGATTTTTACCGACCCATCTTACTACGGGCAAATTGTGGTGATGAATAACACACACATTGGTAATTATGGTGTAAACGAAATTGATGTTGAAAGTGACGGCATTAAAATTTCGGGCATGGTTTGTAAGAAATTTAATACAGGTTTTTCTCGCCCTGCTGCACAAAAATCACTACAAGATTATTTTACTGAATCTGGTATTGTTAGCATTAGCGATGTAGATACACGTGCCATTGTTCGCTACATACGCGATAAAGGTGCTATGAATTGCATCATATCTTCAGCTATATCAGATATTGACGAATTAAAAAAAATACTGGCTAAAGTACCTAGTATGGCAGGTTTAGAGTTATCTTCTAAGGTTACTACACAAAAAGCTTACGAAGTTGGAAATGCTGATGCCGCCAAGCGCGTGGCTTTAGTAGACTTTGGTGTAAAGAAAAATATTGTGCGTAGTTTGGTAGCGCGTGGTTGCTTTGTAAAGGTATTTCCGATGAAAAGCAGCCTAAAAGAAATGCTTGATTTTAAGCCCAATGGTTTTATGTTGAGTAATGGTCCTGGCGATCCAGGAGTAATGAAAGATGAAATCAGTTTGGTAAAACAAATTATAGATACTAAAACGCCAACTTTTGGTATTTGTTTAGGACATCAGTTATTGGCAGAATCTCAAGGTATTTCTACTTATAAAATGCATAACGGACATAGAGGAATTAATCATCCGGTAAAAAATATTATTACTAATAAATGCGAAATAACCTCGCAAAACCACGGCTTTAGCGTTAAAGCAGAAGATGTGGCTGCTAATAAAGAAATAGAAATTACGCATGTTAATTTAAATGATAATACTATTGAGGGCATTCGTTTAAAAAATAAACCCGCATTTTCTGTTCAATACCATCCGGAGGCTTGTCCGGGGCCGCACGATAGTCGATATTTATTTGACGATTTTGTGGCCAGTATGAATTAATAAAGCTGTTAAGGCTTGTTAACCAATTATCACAATTTTAAATTCATTTTTAATTTAATACTATCTTTATAAGATGAAATATTTCAATATGAAAAAAATTAGCCATTTTATCTGCTTTTTAATTGCAGCGAATGTTTTTTCTCAAGGAAAAGGATATTTAGTTAATGGTGTAATAAAGCAAGCTCCAGATAACTCATACATTTATCTTACGCATAAATATAATGATGTAACACATGTTGACTCTGCTTTGGTAAAAGGAGATAAATTTACCTTTAAGGGCAAAACACTTGAACCTAATATGTATTGGCTAACATTGCATAAAACAGATAACCCAAGCCTTATATTTTTTGTAGATAATACAACGCTTACAATTAACGCACACATTGATTCATTAGCTACAGCAAGT
>CAIXZI010000552.1 GCA_903923915.1 uncultured Bacteroidota bacterium | reverse complement strand
GGCTTAACAACGCTTATTCCAACCTTATTGATGGATAAGGTTCCTGATCCACACGCTTTAGCTTTAAAACGAAATTTTTTTAATTTAGATGTAACAACTGTTGTTACCATCATCAATATCATACGATTATTACTGGTTTGTTTTGTGTTTTATTTTTTACACCGAAAACTGTTTACACATCCAAAAACCAAGCTGCATGAGCTTTGGGAGCTATCCTATCTTTTTTTATTAATCCCTTTAATTTTTCCGCATCAGCAACATTATGCCTTTTTAATGATGTTGCCAGCAAGCCTCTATGTAATTTATGGGGTGTTTTTGTCAAAAATAAATATGCATAAAATCAATGTCGTTGTTTTATCTGTGCTAATTTTAATTTACCTGCTTACCAACGCCCACTTACTTTTGGGCGAGTTTAGAAAATATTACGACCACTATAAAATTATAACTTACGGCGGCTTATTAATGATAGGTTTGTTGACTTTTTTAAACCCCGATAAGCTTTTAAAAGAAAAATTAAATTAATTTTGACTCGAGCCGTAGGCGAACACTATATTGCATTAATTTGAAAAACACAAAACATAAAAACTAAATTATTTGAAAAATGGGACGCGTATTTGAAAAAAGAAAACACACCATGTTTGCTCGTTTTGCTAAAATGGCAAAAACGTTTACACGAATAGGTAAAGATATTGCTATGGCTGTAAAGGCTGGTGGTCCACACCCGGAGACCAACGCACGTTTACGTATCTGCATACAAAACGGTAGAGCCGCAAACATGCCTAAAGCAAATATTGATGCTGCCATTAAACGCGCATCTGATAAAGATGTATCTAATTATGAAGAAGCTATTTATGAAGGATATGCACCACACGGCGTACCTGTTTTGGTTGAATGCACTACTGATAATCCTACGCGTACCGTAGCAAACGTAAGAATGTATTTTACACGTAACGGCGGAACCCTTGGTACCAATGGCTCTGTAAGTTTTATGTTTGATAGAAAGGCTTTGTTTAAAATTTCTTCGGTTGGGTTAAACAGAGAAGAAACCGAATTTGAACTAATTGATTTTGGTGCAGAAGAATTTACTTGGGATGATGAAAATAGTGATTTAATTATTCAAACGCCTTTTGCCGAATTTGGAAACATGCAAAAAGGTTTAGAAGATAAAAAAATTGAAATTAAAGAAACTTCAAAAGTGTTTATTCCTTCTACATTTAAAGAATTAACCGACGAGCAAGAAGCCGAAGTGCTTACTATGATTGAGAAAATGGAAGATGACGATGATATCGTTGCGGTTTATCATAACGCTCGATAGAAATTAATCATGCGCCGTAAACTAAAACAACAACCCGATACAGATAAAGTAAACGCGCTTGCAAACGCTATAAATACCGATAGAGTTAACGCTACTTTACTTTTGCAAAGAGGCATTACTGATTTTAATTCGGCAAAAGATTTTTTTCGCCCTGATTTGAATTTATTACACGATCCTTTTTTAATGAAGGATATGGATAAGGCTGTGGCACGTATTCTAAAAGCCATAAATAACAACGAGAAAATTTTAGTGTATGGCGATTATGATGTGGATGGAACAACCAGTGTTGCTTTATTTTACAGCCATTTAAAATCTATTGGCGCAGATACATGGTATTATATTCCGGATAGATATGCCGAAGGATATGGCATTTCTTTTAAAGGAATTGATTATGCTAAAGAAAATAATTTTGCGGTTGTTGTTAGTTTAGATTGTGGCATAAAGGCCAATGATAAAATTGATTATGCCAATAAATTAGGTGTAGATTTTATTATTTGCGATCACCATTTACCGGGAGATGAAATCCCAAAAGCGGCCGCTGTTTTAGATCCTAAAAGAAAAGATTGTGTTTATCCGTTTAAAGAATTGTCGGGTTGTGGTGTTGGTTTTAAATTAGCACAAGCCCTGCAAACCAAACTGAATAAGCCTTTTGAAGAATTGGTTGACTTACTTGATTTAGTTGCTATAAGTATTGCGGCAGATATTGTGCCTGTTAACGGCGAGAACAGAATACTTTGTTATTACGGCTTGCAAGAGCTTAACAAAATGAAACGCGCTGGTATTCGTGCACTTTACCAATTAAATAATTTAAAAAAAGAAGTTACCATAACAGATGTTGTTTTTGTTATTGCGCCACGCATAAACGCTGCGGGACGTATTGATCATGCGATGCGAGCCACAGAATTATTATTAAGTGAAGACGAAGAAGAGGCTAAAAATTTTGCAGGAAACATAAATCAAACAAATACGAATAGAAAAGAAATTGATCAGGGCATGACGGCACAAGCCCTTGACATGATTGATACAAACCCATTATTGATTACAAAGAAAACAACCGTAGTTTTTAATCCAAGCTGGCACAAGGGTGTAGTAGGCATTGTGGCCTCTCGCTTGATAGAAAAATATTATCGTCCAACAATAGTGTTAACCGAAGCCGATGGTATGTTAACAGGCTCCGCGCGTTCTGTAAAGAATTTTGATATACACACAGCTATAGATTCTTGCTCAGATTTGTTAACGCAATTTGGCGGACACAGGCATGCAGCTGGTTTAAGTTTAAAGCCCGAAAATTTAGAAACATTTATAAATCGTTTTGAGGCAGAGGTAAGCAAAACAATTGCAGATGAAGATTTAATTCCTGAAATTGATGTGGATGTAAATATTCATTTGAATGAAATTACGCCTAAGTTTTTTTCGGTGCTAAAACAATTTGCGCCACACGGCCCAGAAAATATGACACCAACTTTTGTTACCGATAACGTTGTTGATACAGGCTGGGCAAGGATTGTGGGCACCAATCATTTAAAATTAGAATTGTACCAACAAGAAAACCCAACTATAAAATTTAGTGCCATTGCATTTGATAAAGGAGATTTTTTATCTTTCTTTCAAAAGAAAGTGCCGTTAAGTATTTGTTATACTGTTGCCGAAAATCATTATAACGGAAATACAACCTTGCAATTAGTTGTTAGGGATATACAAATGATTTAATGCTATTTATAAGCCAAAATAATAACTGCAGTTTAAACCCGCATTCCAAATATATTCTGTAGCAAGCCCTGTGGAAACCTTTAAAAGCCCATATCTAAAGGTTGGTTCTATTCGAAAAAACATTTTATCTTTTATTT
>CAIXZI010000551.1 GCA_903923915.1 uncultured Bacteroidota bacterium | reverse complement strand
CAATAACCGTATAGGTAGTAGTAACGGTTGGATTAGCCACAACTGTGCTACCCGTTGTAGCACTTAAACCTGTTGAAGGAGACCAAGTATATGTTGTTGCTCCGTTTGCAGTTAGCGTAGCTGAATTGGTAGTAACTGTACATAAATTCACTGAATTTACTGTTACTGTAGGTGTTGCATTAACAGTTACAGTTGCTGTTGCAGGAGTTGCAGAACAAGTTCCTACACTTCCGGTTACGGTATAAATAGTTACACCTACGCCGGGTGATGCTGTTACTGTATTTCCATTAACAGAACTAAGGCCTGTTGCAGGGCTCCATGTATAAGTAGCTGCCCCACTGGCAGTTAACGTATTTGAATTGCCAGAACATAAAGTACCACTATTTACAGTTATGGCAGGGTTTGAAACCAATGTTACTGTTGCTGTTGCTGATGAAATACATCCGGCAGCAGAAGTTCCGGTTACGGTATAGATAGTAACGGCTCCACTTGGTGTTACAGCTACTGTGCCTCCGGTTGCAGAGCTTAAACCTGTTGCAGGATTCCATGTATAAGTTGAAGCACCTGTTGCTTTTAAGCTATCTGTTCCGCCTCCGCAAATAGAAGGAGAATTTACTGTTAAAGTTGGCGTTGCATTAACTGTTACCGTTGATGTGGCGGTTTTAGTACAACCTCCATTCATTGCTGTAACTGTATAAGTTGTAATACCTGTGGTGGTATTGCTAATGGTTACACCGCTTCCGGTTGTAGCACTCAAACCTGTTGACGGTGTCCAACTATAAGTAGTAGTTCCGATGCCACCGGTTGAAGATGCAGTTAAAGAAGCTGTAGTGCCAGAACAAACTGTTGGGCTATTTACAGTAGCGGTAATGTTTGGCCCGATTGTAAAACTATATGTTCCGTTTACACCGCCACACCCAGAACTTGCCGGAGGGGTAAAACTGTAATTAACCGTATAAGTACCTGCACCAAGCAAGGCTGTATTAACATAGGCCTCACCATCATGAAAATCAAATAAAGCGGCTGATGCAGAAACCGGTAAAATGTTATAAGATGCTGTACCAATAGCTGTATTGGCAGGTACCGTCATTGTAAAACAAGTAGAGGTAGTAGGCGGATTTGCCGTACTAAATACAGTAGTGCTGGGTACTGAGTTAAGTTGGGCTCCTGTCCAGCAATCTACAAATGTAATGTTCCCTGCCGTAATATTACCTTTTCGGCAAAATTCAAAATCATGTTGCTGACCCGGATCTAATAAGGATAATATTAACCCCCATTGGGTGTTATTAAGCGCTCCATTTCCTATAGGAAAACTGCATCCACTGCCGGTAGGGCCAACACAACCAATATTAAAACCGCCTTCGTAAAAAGTTTCGGTACCGTTAGTACCCATATTAGTGTGGAAATTGGTATATTCTGTTTCAATACAAGGCGAGCTTATATTACCCGATACAATAGGCACATAAATATAAAATGGAGTAGCGTTACAAGCAAAGGTTGCCCCGTTTGCAACAGCATTTCCTAATGTATCTTGCCCTTTTAAACCAACCGGACTAGTTGGACAAGTAGCAGAAGACATAACTGAATTAAGACCGCCTGTTCTATAATTAGTAGTAAAACTAGGATAACTTACTGTTTCTGTTTGCTTTACAATTGGTTTACTCGGAATTCTGAAGGGTGTTTGAGCCTCCATTAGAGCAGGAAGTATAACCAGCGCAAAAGCAACAAGTTTTAAATTTCCTATTAGTGTTTTACAAATTGATAATACTGATTTCATTGTTTTAGAGGTGTTTTAGTGGTTTTTAACGAATAGCAAATATAAGAAAGTTAGCTAAAGAACCCTGAAATGTCAGTAATTTGTTAGTAAAAGATAGGTTTTTACAGTGGTTTGCCAAGCTTACAAACTCATCATATCCTTTAGCTTAACCGATTGACGGCGAGATATTTCTATTTGTTCTCCACCACGCAGTTTAACCATTAAACCACCATTAAACCAAGGTTCTATATTCTCTACCCATTTAAGGTTTATAATATGCTTACGGCTTGCTCTAAAAAAGCTATCAGGACTTAAACGTTGCTCCAAATTATTTAAACTTCTTAAAATTAAGGGGCGGTTGTTTTCAAAAATTACACGCACATAATTTCCTTCGCTTTCAAAAAGGCGCACGTTTGATAATTTAACAAACCAGCAACGCTCTCCATCTTTTACAAATACTTGGTCTTCATCTGTTAAAATGGTTCTAAATTCCTGGGGAGATTCGTCTTCTTTTAAGTATAATTTTTTTAACGTTTCTGCTAAACGCTGAGGCTGAACTGGTTTTAACAAATAATCAAGTGCGTTTACCTCAAAGGCACGCAGGGCGTATTCATCATGTGCTGTAATAAAAATAAGTTCGGGTAATGGGTTTAACTCTTGAGCCAGTTCTAACCCATTCTTACCTGGCATTTGTATATCTAAAAAAACCACGTCGGGTTTTAAAGAATTAATTTTTTCTTTGGCTTCATTAGCATTAGCACATTCGGCAATTATCTCAATGTCTTTATGCTCTGCTAACATGGTTTTTAACTCCTGACGCGCAAGGCGTTCATCATCTACTATAATTGCTTTCATGATTTCAGTTTTTGAAT
>CAIXZI010000550.1 GCA_903923915.1 uncultured Bacteroidota bacterium | reverse complement strand
CCTTTTAGGTAATCCTAAAAGATTGAAGCGAAAAGCCCGACGCTGTAATCAGCGGAACGCCCAAAAAACTAAAATTTATTGTTTTAAAGAAGTAATTAATACTTCATAAAGCGCATGATGGATTTAAAGCTGATTAAACCGGTAACCAAAGCCCAAATACCTGATAGAACCGACATTACAGCTATACCAACCAAGTAATTAGAAATAAATTTGGTACTCACAAATCCTGCTGCAATTACGCCCAGTATAAATATGATAAGGATAATTATTAGTCTGTAGTTTATTTTAAACTTAAATATTTTGTAGGTTAAATAAACCTGCACACTTGCCGTAAAAAACTGTGTTGCCAAGCTTGAGTAAGCTGCACCCATGGCTTTAAAATGCGGAATAAGAATTAAGTTTAAAATAAGATTGATAGAAATACCAATAATGGCCATGGTATTTAATTGTTTTAAATTGCCATTGGCGGTAAGTAAAGTTCCAAAAATATAAGTGGTTGATATAGCAATAAAGCAAGTCATTAACATAGAGAAAATAGTGGCAGAATCTGTTACGCCATGGTTAATTAAACCTATTAATTCGTTTTGATAAAACCATGCAACTGCGGCAGATATAATAGCTGGAGTTATTAGCAAAGTGAAAGATAGTTTAACCAGATTTTGTACATCTTCTTTAAACTTTAACATCCGGCTAAAAATGGGAAGTAGTTGTATAGAAAATAAATAAGCAATCATATTAGCGGCATCTAATAAACGGAAACCTTTGGCATAAATACCTGCCTGAGCAGCTCCTTCGCCCTCGGGTAAAAGACGTTCTATCATTACAGAATCTAAGCGGTTATAAAAAGTCATTAGCAATACAAGCACTGCAAACGGAAAACTTTTCTTTAAAATCATAATCCAAAAAGGAAGATTCCAGGAAATGGTAAATTTATCGGTCATTCTAAATACGGAGATAAACGCTAAGATGGCCGCTAAAGAATATGCCAGTGTTTGAGCATATACAAAATTCATAATATCAATAGTAAGTCCGGTGTAGGCAGTCCATAGCATGATAGAACAAATACCAATCATAATAAACCTATCAAGTACAGAAATAATACTGTCTGTTTTAAAAGCGTGTAAACCCAATAAATTAGAGCGCAAATACAATATCATGGATATTAAAAACTGGTTAAAGCCCAATAAAAACAACAACTTTAAGTAACGCGTGCTGTAACCCACTGCCATACCAATGCTTAATGTAACGGCTATATAAATGACGCCTAACAATAATTTAAGTAAAAATAAACCCGAAAAATGCTTTTCTAATAAGTGATTGTTTTGGGCAATATTTTTATTGTTAAAATTGGTAATTCCAAAATCTAACAAAATATTTAATAGGAAAGAGAAGTTAAAAAGGGCAAAATACTCGCCATAAGCAGCGTTACCTACCTGATACTGCACAGATGGTTCAATAACCAGGGTCCAAAAAGGCTTTATCAGCAAATTCAGACAAATTAAAATGGCCAGATTGGTTATGAACTTTTTTTGATGCATTTATTTTGGGATGCGAATATAATAAAAGATACGAAGTACAAATCAATTACGAATGGACTAATCTGTTGTGGGAGGTAGCCACTTGTAATCAATATCAATTAGTATATTCGTAGCAAATTCGTAATTCGTAGCTAATAAATGAAGAAAAGAGAAGCGGCTTTAGGATTTATTTTTGTTACCATACTAATTGATGTTATTGGTTTTGGTATTATCATACCTGTTATACCTAAATTAATTACACAATTAACCGGTGGAAGCCTTAGCGATGCTGCTGTTTATGGCGGTTGGCTTTTATTTACGTATTCTATTTTCCAGTTTTTATTTTCTCCTGTTATAGGCAACTTAAGCGATCACTTTGGCAGACGCCCTGTTTTATTATTTTCTCTTTTTGGTGTTGGATTAGATTACGTAGCCCTTGTTTTTGCGCCTACTATTGGTTGGTTATTTGTAGCCCGTGCCTTTGCCGGTATTACCGGAGCCAGTATCAGTACGGCTTCTGCGTACATTGCCGATATTAGTACACCCGAAAAAAGAGCTCAAAACTTTGGTATGATTGGCGTTGCTTTTGGCGTTGGTTTTATTATTGGCCCTGTAATTGGTGGTATTTTAGGGCATTACAGCGCTCGCCTTCCTTTTATTGCTGCGGGTATTCTTACCTTTATTAACTGGCTGTATGGTTATTTTATTTTACCCGAATCGTTAAAGCCCGAAAACCGCCGTGCATTTGATATTAAACGAGCTAACCCCATTGGCACATTAAAGCATATTAAAAAATACCCTGTTATTTTAGGATTGGTGCTTTCTTTAATTTTAGTTTTCACGGCGCATCATTCCGTACAAAGCAACTGGACGTATTATACGATGGAAAAATTTCAATGGGATGAGACCATGGTTGGTTATTCTTTAGGTGTTGTGGGCGTTTTGGTGGCTGTTGTGCAAGGTGGTTTAATACGTGTAATAAATCCAAAATTAGGACCCAAAAGATCGGTTTATTTTGGCTTGGCACTTTCTATGTTAGGTTTTATATTATTTGCTTTTGCATCTAAAAGCTGGATGATGTTTGCTTTTTTAATACCCTATTGCTTAGGTGGCATTGGTGGACCCGCCATGCAGGGCATCATGTCTAACCAAGTGCCTGCAAATGAGCAAGGCGAATTACAAGGTGTTTTTGCCAGCCTGCAAAGTGCTACCTCAATTCTTGGTCCTCCACTTATGACGGGCATTTTTGCCTATTATACAAATACCCATAACGGACTTTATTTTCCGGGAGCTGCCTTTGTTTTAGCAGGCATATTAACCTTGCTTAGCCTGTTATTTGCCATGCGCTCTTTGGCAAGTTATGTGCATAAAAAGGGTTAATACTGAATTGCTTTTAACAACAAATTAAATGCAAGTAAGCTCATTAAGTTATATTTTTGAGGTATATTATTTTGCGTAACCTTCGTATTAAAATAGCATATCTGCTTATTGCTGTAGTGATTTATTTCCCTGCCAAAGCTCAATTGTTTACTAAGCTCGGCAATTATCATAATCAGTTTTTTGTGGGCGCCGGGTATTCAGAATCTTTTTTAAACACGTCATACGGCATTAATCACACCCGATATTTCAAATGCTTTAAACGAGATATTGTAGGTATTTTAGATTTTAGTTCTCCCCTATCCTATAAATGCTATACACGTTTTGTTTTTAGAAAAGGTTTTCAGTTTGATATTTATACCAAAAATAATTTCAAGCTGCCAATAGCTATTATTTCATCATCAGTTAGTAAACACCTAAACCTGTTTAATTTTCATACCATTGTAACTAATGTTTGCCTAATGCCAGGTATATATGCCGAAAAATTTACGCTTGCCGCCGATATAGCCGCCGATTTTTTATTATTTCAAAAAACACATTTAAAAGATGCTTACTATAAAGAAAGTGTAAAACCCAACACCAAAACCGAACGCGTAAATATAAGTGCGGGTATTATTTTAGCTTATAACATACAGCGTTTTTCTTTTATTTTTAAAGGGGGCTTTCAGCAACTTACCCGCTGGGAGTGGGATAAAAAACCATTGTATGCCTTTGGTGCTTTAGGGTTTAACTTAAACTTTAAAAAACACCTTGAGAGTCAGGCGCAATAAATCTATTTGGTTACCACCACTTTTTTTAGCGTAGTTTCTTTACCACTTGTTATGCTAATAAAATAAACTCCTGCATTAGCTATTTCTATAGTTGCATTTGTAGCATGTAGCTTGGTTTCAAAAACGCTTTGTCCAAGTATATCGGTAACTTTTAATTCATCTATATTATCTGAAGCTGTTATTTGGAAAATGCCCGAGCTTGGGTTGGGGTAAATGCTTACTTGAGTATTAATATTGGGTATTTGATTTATACCAAGTGCCGCAACATTACTAACCATACGTATGCGATTATTATTTTGTTCAGCAATGTACATATTACCTCCTGCATCAAAAGCTACATCAACAGGGTAATTTAATTCGGCAGCAGTAGCTTGCCCTCCATCTCCACTAAAGCCTTGAGTTCCATTTCCGGCAATGGTATTTATTATTCCGGAAGTATTTATAACACGTATACGATTATTAAAATTATCGGCTACATAAATATTGCCTGCCAAATCCAGTTTTGCTCTAATTGGGAAATTTAATTTTGCAGCCGTAGCTTGCCCTCCATCCCCGCTAAAACCGCCTGTTTGTATTCCACCAATTGTACTTATAATACCTAAAGCATCAACTTTCCTTATAAGGTTATCCGGACCATCAGGTATATATAAATTACCTACAGCATCAACTACAATGCCATAACAATTATCTATTTCGGCCGCAGTCGCCTGCCCACCATCTCCTAAAGCGCCTGGTGTGCCGTTGCCAACAACTGTAATTATAATACCAGTAGTATTAACTAAACGAATACGATTATTTTGCCCATCGGCAATATATAAATTGCCTGCTATATCGGTTGTTATGCCACAAGGGAAATTTAATTTAGCAGCTGTTGCTTGCCCTCCATCTCCACCGAAACCTTGTGTTCCATTTCCGGCAACGGTAGTTATTATTCCTGCCGTATTTATTTTTCTAATACGATGATTAGAGGCATCCGCAATATATAAATTACCAATCAAATCAAGGGCTATACCCCAAGGTAAGTGAAACTCTGCAGCAGTTGCTTGTCCCCCATCTCCGCTAAAACCTTGTATTCCATTTCCTGCAATGGTAGTTATTACACCCGTAGTAGTTATTTTCCTAATGCGATTATTACTTCTATCAACTACATAAAGATTACCCGATATATCAAAAGCTATGCCAGTCGGCCCCTTTAATTCTGCAGCAGTAGCTTGCCCACCATCTCCAACAGATCCTGATGTACCATTTCCTGCAACAGTAGTTATTATTTGTGCATTTACTTGTAAGGCAAACACAAACACTAAAAAATTTATGTAATAACGCATACTATTGGGTTTTAAACAAAGGTAGTAAATTCTTTACCCTTTCGTCTTAACTCATTAATTTTCAGTATCAATTCATAATTTTTAACTTATAACTCATAATTCATAAATTACTATATTTGCGTCCCTAATTTATTTAGAATGACTACTTATCTTGATTTTGAAAAACCGATAGAAGACCTTGAAAAAGAACTTCAAAAGCTAAAAGACATAGCTACCAAAAGTAAAGTAGATGTTACTTCTTCTATTAAAGAAATGGAAGCCAAAATACAGGATACTAAAAACAAACTCTATACATCACTTACACCTTGGCAACGCGTGCAATTGTCGCGCCACCCCGAAAGACCTTATTCTTTAGATTATATAAACATTCTTACCAATGGCAACTTTATTGAATTACACGGCGATCGTACCGTAGGAGATGATAAAGCTATGATAGGCGGTTTTGGCGATATTGATGGTAAAACATACATGCTTATTGGCCAACAAAAAGGTAGAAATACCAAAGAACGTCAGTTTCGTAATTTTGGAATGCCTAATCCTGAGGGCTATAGAAAAGCACTTCGCTTAATGAAAATGGCCGAAAAGTTTAACAAACCCATTATTACTTTTATTGATACTCCGGGTGCTTATCCTGGTTTAGAAGCTGAAGAACGCGGACAAGGCGAAGCAATAGCCCGTAACTTATTAGAAATGGTACAGCTTACCGTACCCGTTATTTGTATTATTATTGGCGAAGGTGCATCGGGTGGAGCCTTAGGTATTGGCATTGGAGATAAAGTGTTGATGATGGAAAACTCTTGGTACTCTGTTATCTCTCCCGAAAATTGCTCTACTATTTTATGGCGCACCTGGAATTTTAAAGAACAAGCTGCCGAGGCTTTAAAACTTACCGCAACCGATATGTTGGGTAACAAATTAATTGATGGTGTTATATCTGAGCCTTTGGGTGGCGCGCACAACAACCCCGCCGAAGCTTATGAAAATGTGCGCACGGCTATTAATAAATTTACTGCCGAATTAAGCAAACAACCTGCCGAAAAACGCATTGCCGATAGAATAGATAAATTCTGTGCCATGGGCGTTGTAATAGAAGCAAACGAACTTGTAAAATAAATTCAACTCAAAATTCATAACTTATAATTTATAACTAAAAAATATGGCAAATACAGGAGATGTAAACGTTGGAACAGTGCTTCGCTACAATAACGAGCTTTGTTTAATTACCGAATGGCAACACCGTACACCGGGTAACTTACGTGCTTTTTACCAAGCCAAAATGCGTAACTTAATGAATGGTAAACAAACTGAAAATCGTTTTCGTAGTGGCGAAGAAGTTGTTTTGGTTAGGGTTGAATATAAAATGATGCAGTTTATTTATACCGAAGGCGATTTTATTGTAGTAATGGATAACGAAACGTTTGACCAAGTGCATATACCTGCCACTACTTTGGGTGATGGATTAAAATTCTTAAAAGAAGGAATGGAAATTAAAGTAACTTTTGAAGAAGAAACGCCTATTTTAGCTGAAGCACCTACTTTTGTTGAGCTTGAAATTACCTACACAGAGCCTGGTATTAAAGGAGATACTGCCAGTTCTAACACCTTAAAAAGTTCAACCGTAGAAACTGGGGCAACCGTTATGATACCTTTATTTGTAAACGAGGGTGATAAAATTAAAATTGATACCCGCACATCTGCTTACGTAGAGCGTGTGAAAAAATAATTTCTTATTGATTTTTATTAAAGGCTGTCTTTGTAAAAGGGCAGCTTTTTTTATTAGACCTCTTAGGAAAACAACATTTTATATCAAAAGAGCGTAAGTCATCCTGAGCTTGTCGAAGGATAGGGACAGGAAATGCAAGTGGTTCGACAGGCTCACCATGACCACGCAAGCTATTATAAAAAGAGGTCCATTTCTAAAAGTTAAAAATTTGGAGATTACTTTTTTATCCATTAAGTTTGTTAGAGCTCTAAAATCTCACCCATGAAAAAATTATTCTTTAGTCTTTTTGCATTTGTTTGTTTGTCAAACTTTTTAATAGCACAAATCCCTACTAACGGATTAGTTTCTTATTATCCTTTTAACGGAAATGCAAACGATTCAAGCGGACGAGGAAATAACGGAACAGTCTATGGTGAAACCTTAACAACCGATAGATTTGGCAACTGCGGACAGGCTTATAAATTTAATGGCATTAATAACTTTATTGAAGTACCTAATTCTGCAGATAATAACATAATAAATAGCGACTTTACTGTTTCATTTTGGATGAAAACCTACGGAAATGATACCATGGGTGGTGTTATAGGGAAGAATTATTACGGACAATGGAATGGATATTTTTTTATGACGAATGATAATAATACAGGGTATTGCACCGCTTATAAACACGCCTATTTTTATGTAGCTGCCGGCTATCAGCAAGATGTATGTAGTGATAGCGCTATTTGCAAAGATACCACATGGCACTTTTTAACCGGAGTTTATAACTATTCAGCAAATTTGGCCAAGTTATATGTAGATGGTGTTCTTCAATCCACCACCGGAACATCGTCTGGAAGCACCTCTAATTCTGATCCATTATATATTGGTGGCAACTTTAGTGATAATGCATTTTATTACAATGGTGTTCTTGATGCCATCAGAATTTACCAAAGAGCTTTAAGTGATACAGAGGTTGTACAATTATACAATGAGCCTAATCCGGCTTATGGCTCTAATTGCACTCCTGTTGCGGCTTGCAACAAAAGTTTTACTTATGCAGTTGATACTGCCGGACAAGTAAATTTCACCTCTGATTCTACAGTAACATTAAGTTCTTGGAGTTTTGGTGATGGTTCAACAAGTACGTCATTAAATCCATCACATACATATGTTAGCAATGGCGTTTATACCGTTCAAGAAAATGTAATAGATTCTTTAAACAATATTTTGTGTTCAACTACGCAAACAATATCTATTACCAATGTTGCTTGTAGTGCTCCTGCTGCTTATGCAAGCTATATAATAGTTGCAGATTCTGTTCCTCATTGGTGGGATATTTATGTAAACTATTCGCAATCAGTAGTAAATGCTATCTGGTATTGGGGTGATGGCACAAGCTCATCAGGTCTTTTTCCAAGTCATGCTTATGATTCAGCCGGAGTATATGCTATTTGCGTAACAGCATATAATTCTTGCGGAGATTCTACAACTTATTGCAACAGCGATTCTATCTATCGTTTAAGCAATCATGCTAATTCAAATAGTTTAATGACAAATGTGAATGTTATAAGCAATACTCAAACTGGCATAAATAAACTATCAATTACAAACAACCAAATTAAGGTATATCCAAACCCATCTAATGGAGCTTTTGTTGTTGAACCTACTACCAATACACAGCAAACTATTACTTTGTATGATATAAATGGCAATAGTGTATTTAGTCAATCTATTAATGGTAAAACAACTATAGATGTTAGCAACTTAAATGCCAGTATTTATAACCTAAGTATTTTAAGTGAAGGTGGCATTGTAAATAAGAGGGTAGTTATTGTTAAATAGGAGTTTAAAATTTTGTTTAAGATTTTCTTAAATCATAAAAACTCATTTGCCATCTTCCATCCCCAAGTTTATCTTGTTTTATCAAATTGTAAGAGGCATTTAATAGATTTACAATTGGATAATCTGCAGCGTTAGTTTTTTCATCTAAGCCTATGTATATTACTTTAGTAAATTTAGTTCCAATTAATGGTTTAATTTCTTCAGCATTGTAAGTGCAATAAACATTATCTGCTCGCAATAAACTATCGGTTAAGTGGTATTCCTTTTCATCTTGCATAGCTGCAAAGTAAGCTCTGTTATAATTGTAGGCTATGGTTGGCAAAATTTCATCTGTACCAAAAACTACCAAGGTATTGCTGTCTTTATTTTGTTTAATAAGTTGCATCGTTTCAAAAATGGGTTGTTTTTTATCGGGGTTTAATTTGTTGGTAAAAGCAAAAATGTCAATTCTTGCTTTTGATAATTTATTATCAGTAGTTGGATTGGGAACAAATAGCATTTTTTCTTTTATTGGGTCTGGAGCAACTTTAACAGGAGGAGTTGCAACTATAACAGGCAGCACTTCTTCGATTTCTTCTTACGAATACTTCGCTAGTGGATCTGCCACAATAGGGGG